>NZIY01000046.1 GCA_002691795.1 SAR116 cluster bacterium | reverse complement strand
TCCTTTGAAATAAAAGGTTACAATTATTTTATGAAGCGTCGCTTTGATGAGAACTGGCAGCATACGTAAACCAGTTTTAGCATGGTTTTGATCGGACCATGTAACCACACAAATGCATTCTCATTCATTCGATAGAGTAAGTATAACCTGGAATTCTTAGTATGTGAATCGTATATTTTAAATTTTTTAATTATTTTTTTTAAGTTATTGAATTTACTTAATAAGAACTAAAACAATGATTATTCTCGGTCACACCTCTGTCACAACAAGTTTGACTTTTTTCTTATCTTGAGATTTTTTAAATATATTAATTGAATGATTTAAACTAAGTTTTTAAAAAAAGTTTTTATATCATTTGATAATAATGTGGGTTCTTCTAATGCCGCAAAATGACCTCCTCTTGGCATTTCCGTCCATTGTTTTACATTATAAATTCTATCTACATAACTTTTTGGAGGCCATTTTAGGAACTCTTTTGGAAAAAGAGAACAAGCTGTAGGAGTTTCAATTCTTGTTAAAGGATTATTAGAAAAAATTCTACCTCCTTCAAGTCTTCTCCCGTAATAAATCCATGAAGAACTTTCAAATGTATTAGTTAATAAATAGATCATTATATTTCTTAATAGTTCATCTTTCGTAAATGTACTAAATAAATCATTATCTTTAATATCAGACCAACCATGAAATTTTTCTAAAATCCATGCAGCTACTCCTACAGGATTATCTATCATAGAATAGGCAAGTGTAAGTGGTTTTGTAGCCTTTTGGGTCATATATCCTTTTTGTAGTTCAACATTTAACTCAAAATCATCTTCCCATTTTTTTTCTTCTTCATTTTGTGTCCCATTTACATGCCTGAATCCCATCATATTAACATGTATTCCCTTACAATTTTCAGGATTATCAAACGCAAGCCAAGCTGCAATATAAGATCCCCAATCACCACCCTGAGCAAAATAATTTTTATAGCCAAGTACATCTACTAAAAGTTTATTAATATAATTAGCCATTTTTCTTGGTCCTATTGGTTCATTTGGTTTATCAGAAAATCCAAATCCTGGTAGAGATGGTGCAATAACATCAAAGGATATGTTACTAGAATTTTCAGTTAACATTGGTATTATATTATGAAATTCACTAAATGATCCTGGCCATCCATGTAATAACACTAAAGGATAATTGTTTTTTCCCTTACCTTTTTCAAAAACAAAATGGAGTTTTAGGTCGTCTACATCAGACTTATATTGATTAAATGAATTTAGATAATCCTGATCTGTAAACCAGTCATATTCGTCTGTCCAATATTCACATAATTCTTTTAACTTGTCTGGATTAGTTCCCATTTCCCAAGTTTTTGAAGATGAAATCTTTGACCAATTAAACTCTTTAATTTTATTTTGTATTTTAATAACATCTTCATCTTTAAAATTAATTTTAAATAAATCAGTCATATTAATATCATATATAAAAAAGAGAATTTTTCTAATTTTAATTTAATAAAAAATCTGTCACATTTCTATCACAACAAGTTTGACTTTTTTTAAATAATCCTAAGTTTCTTAAAGAAATTAATTGGAGGAGTGACTAAGAATCTAAGTAAGTTTAAACAAGAAATTGAGTGGTGCCCAGGGGCGGATTCGAACCACCGACACGAGGATTTTCAGTCCTCTGCTCTACCTACTGAGCTACCTGGGCACAGTATTAATCTATACATACATCATTCTAAATTGTCTACAATAGAAACAAATTAATTTTCAATATCCACATCTTTTGAGATTATATATTTATTATCAAGCCATTTGTACAAATCTAAGTTGCTGCATCTTTCTGAACAAAATGGATGAAATTTACTTTTTTTATCTATTTCTTTTTTACAAGTTAAACAATTTTTAGTCATTGTTATAACCTATTGAATTAAGAGATCCATAAACCTGNTTCAAAGGCAAACCGACAATATTACTATATGAACCTGATATAAATTGAATGAATTTTTCTGCAGAACCTTGAATCCCATAACCACCTGCCTTTCCTTTCCATTCATTTGATTTCACATAAGATACAATTTCTTGTTCTGTTAATCTTTTTATTTTTACAATTGATGTCACAACTCTTAATGAATCTAACTTATCTTTACAATACAAATTAAATGCAGTTGTAACTCTATGTCTTCTCCCTGATAAAAACATTAAAAATTTATAAGCCTCATCCTCTTCCTCCGTTTTATCTATTATTCTCCTACCAGCATAAACAACAGTATCTGCTGTTAAAATTAAATCATTAGGAAATTTGTTTTTAACAACATTCATCTTTTCTTTTGCCATTCTTTTTACATACAAAATAGGTAATTCTTTTGCATAAGGTTTTTCATCAATGTCAGGCTTATATACATGATCTGGGATAACATTAATTTGTTTTAATAAATCAAATCTTCTAGGAGATTCAGACCCGAGAACAAATTTAATTTTATTATTTTCAAACAATATTATAATGTTGGATGATTATTTATATCTAAAAGTAATTCTGCCCTTTGTGAGATCATAGGGAGTCATTTCAACAGTAACTTTATCGCCCAGCAAAACTCTTATTCTATTTTTCCTCATTTTCCCACTTGTGTGAGCTAATACTTCATGATCATTATCTAGTTTTACTCTAAACATTGCATTTGGAAGTAACTCTTCTACAATTCCAGAAAACTCGATTACACCTTCTTTAGCCATTTGTATGTTATATAATTTTAATTTTAAATTGTAAAATTAAAAAAAATTAATGTATTAACTCTTTTAAACTTTATTTCTTATATTTATAGATATTCTATGTGCATCTAATCCTTCTGCATCGGCTAACAGTTGAGCGTGCTTACTAAGTTCATTTAAATTATATTCGTTGCATTGGACGTATGTTGTTCTTCTAAGAAAATCACTAGTACCTAAACCACTGGAAAACCTAGCTGTGCCGCCTGTAGGCAATACATGATTTGGTCCTGCTATATAATCTCCAATTGCTTCTGGAGTAAATCTTCCTAAAAATATTGACCCTGCATTTCTTATATGATTTAGATATGACTTTGGATTTTCTATACACAACTCAAGATGTTCAGGAGCTATATGATTTGTAATAGTTATGAATTCTTTCATTTCATTAATAATAATTATTAAACCATTGTTATACCATGACTTAGAAGCAATTTTTCTTCTAGGTAATATTTTTAATAATTTGTCAATATGTTCTGAAACTTCATTTGCAAAAGAGATATCATCTGTAATTAAGATTGATTGTGCATTTTCGTCATGTTCAGCTTGAGATAATAGATCTATTGCGATCCATTCCGGATTATTTGATTTATCAGCTATGATCAGGACTTCTGATGGACCTGCCACCGAGTCAATCCCTACTTTACCAAAAAGCTGTCTTTTAGCCTCAGCTACATAAGCATTTCCAGGTCCCACAACTTTATCAACTCTTTTAATAGAAACTGTTCCCATGGCAAGTGCAGCAATCGATTGTGCTCCACCCATCCGATAAAATTCAGTTACTTCAGATAAATATGCAGCAGCTAACAAAATTTTAGAATTTTTATCAAGTATAATCGGTGAAACTAAAACTCTTTCTTCTACACCAGCCACCAGAGATGGAATAATATTCATTAAAACTGAAGATGGATAAAGAGCTTTCCCTCCAGGAGCGTAAAATCCAACTCTTTTTATAGGGTCATATTTTAAACCTAAATTTACACCGATTTCATCTTCATAATTAAAACCTTTTAAAACTTGTTTTTCATGAAAAGATTTTATTCTATTACTAGCAGTGCGCATGGCATTTTTTAAGTCAATTGGCAGATCATCAAATGCTTTTTTTAAAGATTTTTGATCAACTTTAATATTTTTTATTTCTTTACAACTAATCTTATCAAAACTATTTATCATTGAAATTAATTCATTTTCACCAGAAACTTTGATTTTATTAATTATTTCAGAAACAGTTTTTGTTACTTCAATATTTTCAATTTCTCTTTTTAACAAAAACTTGTTTAATTTATCATCAAACTGGTTTTCGTAAGAAAATAGATATTTTACTTTTTGATGATTCATTTTAAATTTTTTCAAACCTTTTTAAAATGTTATTAATTTGTTCAAAATTTGTTTTATAAGAACTTCTATTGACTGCTAATCTTGTTGAAACTTTCATAATCTCTTCAATCTCTATTAAACCATTAGCTCTCAAGGTTTTACCACTTTCTGAAAGATCAACTATCCTGCGACATAAACCCATTGATGGCGCTAATTCCATAGCACCATTGAGTTTTATACAATCTGCGTGTACACCTCTTTTTTTAAAATGATCACTAGTCAAATTAGGATATTTAGTTGCAACTCTAACATAACTCCACGTCAATGGATCTTCATCGCATAATATTTCTTCAGTAGTTGCTACTACTAATCTACATTGCCCTATTTTTAAATCAATTGGTGAATAAATCTCAGAATGACTAAATTCTTCTAAAACATCACTTCCAATAATAGCCAGATGAGCCGCACCATAAATTAAAAAAGTAGCAACATCAAAAGACCTTACTATAATAATCTTAATATTAGGAATATTAGTATCAAATTTTAACTTTCTATCATTTTTATTAAAAAATGATTTTTCAGGGAAAATATTTGCCTTTTTTAAAATTGGTAAAGCTTGTTCTAAAATTCTTCCTTTTGGAAGAGCAATAATTATATCTATTTGTTTCATATTAATTTATCTACTTATGAAATGGTTTTTTACCAGTTGGCCATGGCATGTCAAGATCATCTAAAAAAATTTTAATTTTACCAATTAAAAGCTTTATTGTAATGTCTGAAGAAAAATTTAGTATCAAATTATTTTTATTGATATCTACAGAAAGTAAGTTGATAAATTTAGACGAATCTATATTTTTTAAATTTTCATATTTTATGTTTTTAACATTATAAACTCTTATTCCTGACACTACTCTAAAATATTTATTTTCTTTAATTCCTTTATCTACAAACTCCCAACAAAACCTAGAAAATGTTGCAATAAACGATTTTTCATTATGATCAAATATCATTTCATTGATTGAAAAAATTCCATCTTGACACAATGAAGAAAAAATTTTTAGATCATTTTTTTCTAAAAACTTTAATTTTAGTCTTTTAAAATTATAGTCATTTTCCTCATTGGACTTTTTTTTAATTACATTATTAGATTTCATAATTATTTTAAATTTGCTCCCAGATTGAATAATTTATCTTCAAAATTTTCATAACCTCTCTTTAAATGAGATAGATCATTAACAATACTTTTACCTTTTGCATTTAAACTTGCTGCAATTAAAGACATGGAAGCTCTTAAGTCAGTAGCTTTAACAGATGATCCATTTAATTGTTGGACTCCACTTACTATAGCTTTATTTCCATTTACTTTAATAGATGCATCCATCTTACATAATTCAGGAACATGCATAAATCTATTTTCAAAAATATTTTCTTCAATCACTGAGCATCCATTTGCAATTGACATAAGACTCATAAATTGGGCTTGTAAGTCAGTTGGAAAACCAGGATGAGGTTCAGTTTTTATATTGACTGAGTTTATTTTGTAAGACCCTTTAATCGTGACGGTCTTATCATAAATATCAACATTAATATTAGCTTGTTTTAATGTTTTAAAAAAAGAATTAAGGTCTTTAGGATTTAAATTCAAAAGATTAATTTCACCTTTTGTTATTCCTGCAATAATAGCAAATGACCCTGCTTCTATTCTATCCGGTATAACAGAATAAGTTACAGGATTTAATTTTTCTACTCCATTTATTTCAATTTTTTCAGTACCTAAACCTTTTATTTTTGCACCAGCTAAATTCAAACATTTCCCTAAATCTATTATTTCAGGTTCTCTAGCGGCATTATAAATTATAGTTTTGCCTTTTGCTAAAGTAGCTGCCATAATAGCGCATTCTGTAGCTCCCACAGAAACTTGAGGAAATTTTATTTTATTTCCACGAAATTCTCCAAAAGGAAGAGTCGCTCTTAAAAAACCATTTTGAAAAGATGTTTCTGCACCAAGTTTTTTTAAAGCGTCAATATGAAGATTAATAGGTCTTTCACCAATTTCGCAACCTCCTGGCATCGGAATTAGAGCATTATTTCGCTTTGACAATAAGGGAGCTAAAACTAATACTGAAGCTCTCATCTTTGAAACTAATTCTTTTGGTGCTTCTATATTTTGTGGTTCTCCATAAAAATCAATAGTTCCGTCATAAAATTTTGTCATAATACCTAAAGAATTTATTAACTTGATCATTAATCTTGTATCCACCAGGTCTGGAACATTTTTTAATGAAAAACCATTACTAAATAACAATGAAATTGATATAAGTGGCAATACAGCATTTTTAGCACCACTTATTTTTACATCTCCAAAAAGAGGTTTCCCACCTTGAATGATTAATCTATCGTTACTCATTTTTTAATTGTTCATGAATTAAACTTGAAAACCCAACTTTAGAAAGTCTTTTGCCTTTGATATTTTTCTGATCACGTTCAATTATTTGTTTTTTTCTTAGTTTTAAATTCTCTCTTAAGTTTAAAGAAAGCTGTTCTTTTTTGTTATCAGTTTTTTTTGGCATTTTTAATAATAATTTACTATATATTAATTAAGTTCTAGTATTATGTCTAGAATAACTCAAAATTTAGCCGCCATAGCTCCAGCGGTAGAGCGCGTCATTGGTAATGACGAGGTCACTGGTTCAAATCCAGTTGGCGGCACCAACCAAATAAAATGATTACTGAACTCTAATTTCAGCTCCAAGATTTTGAGATACAATATTAATAATTTTAGAACTTATACTTTCCAAATCATCATCAGTTAATGATTTATCTATTGGTTGAATTTCAACTGATATCGATATTGATTTTTTGTCAACTGGTATATTATTACCTTTAAAAATATCAAAAACAAAAATCTTTTTAATTTGATTTTGGTCAACTAGTTTGATTTCATTTATTAATCTTTGAGCGTTTAAGTCTTTATCTACAAGAAAAGAGAAATCCCTATATAGNGGTTGTAACTGATTTAATTTGAGTATAGGTTTTGATGTAGTTTTCTTTTTTGGGATAGGTAAATTATCTAAAAAAAGTTCAAATCCAAAAAACTCTGTTTTATTATCCTTTTGATTTAAACTAAGAGGATTAATTTGACCAAAGATAGAAATAATTGTTTTACCTAGCTTTAATACAGCACTTCTTCCAGGATGAAAATAATTAGGCGCTTCATTATATAACTTAAGTTTAGATACTGGAAATTGAAGGACATTCAAAACAGCAATTATATCAGATTTGATATCATAAAAATCAAATTTAATTTCTTTATTTTTCCATGTTTTGTTTAACTTGTTTCCACATCTTAAACCAGTGGCCATATTNAGCTGCTCATTATANTTATCTCCTTTAAAAACTGGTCCTACTTCNAATAAGGAAAGATTATGTATNCCTCTATTAAGGTTTTGGTTACAGACTTTTACTAAATTTGGAATAATTGATGGTCTCATATCAGATAATTCTGATGAGATNGGATTTACTAAATTTAATTGATTNTCACCACCTCCAAATTTTTTAGCATTTACATTGTCAATGAATGAAAAGGTAATTACTTCATTATATCCCCTCCCAGCTAAACATTTTCTTGAATATAATTTCATTCTTTGCAAACTGTTCAAACTTGGTTTCATTATATAATTTCTTATTGGTAATACGTTAGTTGGTATTTTTTCATAACCATAAATTCTNATAATTTCTTCNACCAAGTCTTCTTTTCGTTCTATATCATTTCTCCAAGAAGGAACTATAATATTCCANTCCTTAACTTTTTTTTCANTTTTGAACCCAAGCTTCTCTAAAATAGATATAATTTTGGTTTCATCAATAGAAACCCCCGTTAATTTTTTTACAATATTTACATCAAACTTTATTTCTCTATTNGCCAATTTTTGGGAAATTGAAACAATATTACTGCATGAACCACCACATATTTTGTTAATTAGGAAAGATGCATATAATATTCCAAATTCTGGAGATTCAAAATCTAAGCCTCTTTCAAATCTGAATCTAGCATCTGAGTTAATGTTTAAAGACCTACCTGTTTTTGAAACAGAAATTGGACAAAATATTGCAGCTTCTAAAAACAACTCTGTTGTATTATCATTAACTCCAGTTCTTGANCCACCCATTATTCCTGCAAGATCGTCTGCACCATTATCATCACAAATAACCAGCATTGAATCATTTAAATCGTATGTTTTACCATTCAATGCTTCAAATTTTTCATTTTCTTTTGATAATCTTACTGTAAGAGAATTTCCATTAATTTTCTTTGCATCATATGCATGTAGTGGACGACCTAAGTCCATCATAACATAATTTGTTATATCTACTATTGAAGAGATTGGTCTAAGGTCAACAGCAAGCAACCTATTTATCATCCATTGTGGTGATTTTACATTTTTCACGTTTTTAAATGTTCTTCCATAAACAGAGGGGCAAAGGTGTTTATTGTCATCATTGAGATCAATTTTCCATTCTATCAAAGATTTAAATTTATCTTTTAAATTATCAAATCTAATTGGTAGCAAATCACCAACACCATATGCTGCCAAATCTCTTGCTATTCCTCTAACACCCAAGCAATCTCCCCTATTAGGTGTTATTTCAATTTCAATAACAGGATCATCAATGCCTAAATAAGAAGATACATCATCATCNAAATTTAAATTTTCAGGTAATTCTATAATTCCATTATGACTATCAGAGATTTCCAATTCCTTTTCTGAACAAAGCATNCCATTAGATTCCACTTGTCTAATAATTGCTTTATTTAACTTAAGATCTATACCTCCTATATAAGTACCAGATGGTGCAAAAACGTATTTTCTATTTACATATACATTTGGAGCTCCNCAAACAACTTGCGTCTCAACTTTATCATATTTAATAGTACAAACATTAAGTTTATCAGCATTTGGATGNTTTTTTANATTTATAATTTCNGCAACTTTTAATTTTTTTATTTCAGTTTTATAAGTTTTAAAATCACTTACTTCTAAGCCTATTTTATTTAATGATTCTATTATTTCATTTATATCNGCCGAAGTTTTTAGATGATCCTTTAACCAAGAGAGAGTGAATTTCATGAAAATACACCATTTAAACCAGCATGTAAGTTTGTCTCATTTATTCCAAGAAAACCATAATGTTTAAGCCATCTTAAGTCACTATCGTAAAAAGGTCTCAAATCTGGAATATTATATTTTAACATGGTAAGTCTCTCTAAACCCATACCAAATGCAAATCCTTGATATTTTTCTGGATTAATACCAACACCTTCAAGTACTTTTGGGTGAACCATTCCTGATCCTAAAACTTCTAACCAATCATCTCCTTCTCCAATATCAAGTGTTCCATCAGAGAGTTTTTTAAAACCAATATCTACCTCCGCTGACGGCTCAGTAAAAGGAAAATAACTTGGTCTAAACCTTACAGAAAGTTCAATGCTATTAAAATATATTTTAAGAAATTCTATTAATGTTCCTTTCAAATGACTCATGTTAATATTTTCACCAACCACAAGGCCTTCGCATTGATGGAACATTGGAGAGTGTGTTGCATCATGATCTGATCTATAAGTTCTACCTGGTACAATTACTCGAATTTCTTTTTCTTTATCTATATTTATTTTTTCTAAGGTTCTAATTTGTACTGGACTAGTATGAGTTCTTAAAACTTTTCTTTGTCCTTCAGAGTTTGGCTGCAAATAAAATGTGTCATGCTCTTGTCTAGCTGGATGTTCATAAGGAATATTTAAAGCTGTAAAATTATAATAATCTGACTCTATGTCGGGGCCTTCTTCAATATAGAAACCCATATTTGCAAAAATAGCAGAAATTTCTTCAACAGTTTTTGATATAGGATGTAATGAACCATATTCTTCTTGATCATTTTCTAAAGTTATATCTATTTTTTCTTCAGCAATTTTTTGATGAATTAATTCATTAGATAAAATTTGTTTCTTTTGTTCTATATCTTTAATTATATTATTTTTTATTGAATTGACTTTCTTGCCCATTTCTATTTTTTGAGATTGATCTAGGTCTTTCATTATTTTGAGAAAAGAAGTTATTAAACCCTTTTTACCTAAATAATTTATTCGAATGTCTTCTAATTGAGATATATTTTGAGATTTTTCAATCTTTTGTTTAGATTCTTCAGCAACTAGATCTATTTTTTCTTTAATATTATTACTCATAAAATAATATGATTAAAATGAAAAAATTTAGCCTTTAACTTTTTCTACCAATGATTTAAAAGATTCAGGCTCATTTACAGCTAATTCTGAAAGAACTTTTCTATCAAGTTCAATACCTTTTTTCTTTAGGCCATTAATAAAAGTTGAGTACTTCATATCAAATTGTCTAACACCAGCATTAATACGCTGGATCCAAAGAGATCTGAAGGTACGTTTATTTACCCTTCTATCTCTATAAGCATATGCACTAGCTTTTTCTACAGCTTGAAGTGCAACGCCAAAAAGCTTTTTTCTAGCACCGTAATAACCTTTTGCAGATTTTAATATTTTTTGATGCCTTGCATGCTTTGTAACGCCTCTTTTAACTCTTGACATTAGATAACTCCATTAAGAATACGGTAAAAACTGTTTTACTATTTTTGTGTCGGCATCACTAAGAATCATTGTGCCTCTTGCTTGTCTTTTCATTTTTTGTGATCTTCTTCTAAGGTTATGACTAAGAAAAGCAGCTCCTGATTTTATTTTACCAGAAGATGTAACCTTAAATCTTTTCTTAGCACCACTTTTAGTTTTCAATTTAGACATAATATATTCTCTATTTTGCTTATATACAAAGCTTTTGTACTAATCAACAATAAATATGTTTATTTTATTATTTAGGTGCTAATACCATTACCATTTGTCTACCCTCTAATTTTGGAAGGGCTTCAATTTTACTAAATTCTTCAGTTTCTTCTTTAACTCTATTTAAAACATTACTACCTAATTTTTGATGAACCATTTCTCTACCCCTGAANCGAAGAGTAATTTTNACTTTATCACCATTTTCAAGAAACTTTTTTACAGATTTAATTTTTACATTAAAATCGTGTGAATCAATATTGGGTCTTAACTTAATTTCTTTTACATCTATTGTTTTTTGTTTTTTTCTAGCTTCATTTTTTCTTTTTTGTGCTTCATATTTATATTTACCATAATCTAAAATTTTACAAACAGGTGGTGAAACATTTGGCTGTATTTCAACTAAATCAAGNCCAATAGAGTTTGCAGCTTGAAGAGCATCATTTATTGATAATATTCCTAGTTGTTTTCCTTGAGAATCTATACATCGGACCTTTTGTGCTGAAATTGAATGATTAATTCTTGGTCCATCTTTAGCTGAAAAGCTAGATTTTGAATCGTTTATATTAATTTCTCCTGTAACATATGTTATAAAATATACAATTTCNAAAAATTTTCAAATTAAATCTGGTGGTTTAATTCCAATTTTTATTTCATCAAGAAAATCTTTTACTGGTTTAATTTCTTGTTNCTTTGAACCTAACCTACGTATTGCAACAGTATAGTTATCTTTTTCTTTTTCACCAACTATTAATATAATAGGGCAACCATTTTGTGAATGTTCTCTTATTTTATATCCTATTTTTTCATTTCTTAAGTCACTGGCACAACGAACTTTTATATCTTGTAATTCTTGAATTAGTTTTATAGCGTATTCATTAGCATTTTCTATTATAGTGCATACGATAATTTGTATAGGCGTTAACCATAATGGAAATCTCCCAGAATATTGTTCGATCAAAATTCCTATCCATCTTTCCAGAGAGCCTAAAATAGCTCTGTGTAGCATTACAGGATATTTTTTTTCACCATTTTTATCAATGTATGTTGCTCCTAGTCTTTTAGGTAAGACAAAATCCATCTGTAATGTACCACATTGCCATTCTCTCCCAATGGCATCAATAAGGACAAATTCTAATTTTGGACCATAAAATGCTCCTTCTCCAGGATTTAACTCATAATCTAATTTAGCCACATCTACAGCATCAATTAATGCTTTTTCTGCTTTATCCCAAACATTATCATCTCCAGCTCTAACGTCAGGCCTATCAGAAAACTTAACTTTTAAATCAGAAAATCCAAAATCTCTATACACATCTCTTAATAAATCACAAAATTTTAATGATTCACTAGTTATCTGATCATCAGTACAAAAAATATGTGCATCGTCTTGTGTAAATTGTCTTACTCTCATTATTCCATGAAGTGCTCCTGAAGGTTCATTTCTATGACATGAACCAAATTCTGCCATTCTAATTGGTAAATCCTTATATGATTTTATACCCTGCTTAAAAATTTGGACATGGCCAGGACAATTCATAGGTTTTAATGCAAGAATTTTACTGCCTTCACCCTCAACCATAAACATATTTTCTTTGAATTTGTCCCAATGACCAGATTTTTCCCATAAAGTTCGGTCAATAACTTGAGGGGTTTTAACTTCGTCATAGTTATGTGCTTCAAGTTTTCTTCTCATATAAGCTTCAATTTCTAAATATATTGTCCATCCCTTTGGATGCCAAAAAACAGACCCCGTAGCTTCTTCTTGAATATGAAAAAGTTCTAGTTGTTTTCCTAACTTTCTATGATCTCTTTTTTCTGCCTCCTCAATCATTTTTAAATGATGATCTAAATCTTTTTGATTAAAAAAAGCAGTTCCATAAATTCTTTGAAGAATTTCTCTTTTACTATCACCTCTCCAATAAGCTCCAGCTAATTTAGTTAATTTAAAAGCATGACCAAGTATTTTAGTAGATTTGAAATGAGGACCTCTGCATAGATCTATGAACTTTCCTTGCTTATAAAATGATATTTCTTGATCATCAGGAATATCATCAATTAATTCTAATTTAAATTTCTCATTATTTTCTTTATAAAAAGAAATTGCTTTATTACGTTCCCAAACTTCACGTTCAATCTTTTCTCCACGAAGAACTATTTCATGCATTCTTTTTTCAATTAACTCCAAATCTCTTGGGATAAAATTATCTTTTCGATAAAAATCATAATAAAACCCATTCTCAATGGCCGGTCCTATCGTAATTTGAGTTTCAGGATATAGTTCTAAAACAGCTTCTGCTAATACATGAGCAGCGTCATGTCTTAAAATTTTAAGTAATTCAGCATTTGCTTTTGTTATAATTTTTAGATCACAGTCAAAAAATATTAATCTATCAATATCCCAAAATTCATTATTCACTCTAGATATAAGAGCATTTTTTTTTAAAGAAATGGATATATCTCCGGCTACATCCAGAGGTGTAACAGCATTTTTATAAGTTTTTATGTTACCATCTGGAAGTTTAATTTTAATTAAATTATTAGTCATCGTCAATTATAATTATTTATGCAATTTTTATACAAATTTAAAGTATTATTGCACATATTATGTAGACTGAACTTTTCTTTTACAACTTTTATTGCAGATTGTGTCATTCTATCTCTTTCAACTTTATTTAGTTGCAGAGCATTTTCTATTTGATAGGTTAAATCATTTACATTTCCAGGAACTGCTAAAAAGCCTGTTTCATTTGGTATAATACTTTCAGATATACCACCATGATTGAAACCAATAGCAATNTTTTTCAAAGCTTGAGCTTCAATTATAATTCTGCCAAATGGTTCTGGATCAATTGAAGGCATTACTACAATATCACCTAAAGTAAAAGCTGATTGAATATCATTAGTAGAATTTGTTAATTTAATTTTATTTCCAAGATTANACTTATTAATTTTTTTATAAATTTCATTTTTAAATTTATCATCTCCATCAAGAGCGCCAATTAAAAAACATTGGAATTCCATTTTAACNTTTGAAAGTGCCTCAATTAATATTAAATGTCCTTTCCATTTTTTTGGTCTAGAGGCCATAATAATAGTAGGTTTATGATCATGAAGACCTAATTTTTTGGCCTGATTAACTATTCTTGTATTAGATATATTGTTTAGATTAAAATTTTCTAAATCAACACCTCGATAAACAATGTGAACCTTTTTTTTAACTTTGGGAAAAACTTTGACAATATTTTCTTTAATATGATTTGAGATTGCTATGATCAAATCACCTTTTATCAAAATACTATTATAATAATTTTTAAAAATATTTTGATTACGCAATCTTCCATGAACTGATGTTATGAAAGGTATTTTTAGATTTTTTGCTATTGGATATGCAATCCAAGCTGGAACTCTAGAACATACATGAATTAAATCTACATTCTCATTTCTAATAACTTTTTCTATTTCACTTCTTAAAGACTTCCATTTTAGTGGATTTTTAATATGAACATCTAACTTATATAAAATACCTCCATGTCTTGATATCAAATGTTCATAAATACCTCCTGAAGAAATAACAATTGATTTATTATTATTTTTTACAAGAAACTTAGATGTTTCAATTACACCTCTTTCAACACCACCATTATTTAGTGCAGGAACTATTTGTAATATTGTTTTGTTATTTAACATATTCTATGCAATCTATATACATGACAAAATTTTTAAAAACAAATTATAATCGAACTATNGCCTATAACAAAGTAATTGGAAGGAAATTNGGCATAGTTTTTTTATCTGGTCTAAAGTCTGATATGACAGGTCAAAAAGCNATTGCTATCGAAAACTGGGCAAAAGAAAATGACCATTCATTTCTTCGATTTGATTACTCTGGCCATGGAGTTTCATCAGGAAAGTTTGAAGANTTTTTAATTAGTGATTGGATTACAGATGCAGAAACAGTAATTAAAAACCTTACAAAAGGTCCTCAAGTTTTAGTTGGTTCTTCAATGGGAGGCTGGATAATGTTGTCATTAGTAAAAAAAAAGTTGATAGACATTCATTCATTAATTGGCCTTGCTGTAGCGCCTGATTTTACAAAAAAACTAATTTGGGATAAACTTCCCAAAACTAAAAGAAAAGAAGTAATTCTTAATAATAAGTTTTCATTACATGAAGATCTAGAAATTAGTTATAAATTTATTGAAGATGGAAATAAAAACCTTGTTTTAAATACACCAATTTATTTTGAAGGAAATGTATATTTATATCACGGAATGTTGGATACAGAAGTACCCTTGAAAATTAGCGAAAATGTTTTAACTAACATACAAGGTTCACAAAACATAAAATTAATTGTTGAAAAACATGGTGAACATAGATTGTCAAAAGATAATGAAATTAAAACAATAAAAACACTACTAGCTGAAACCCTAAAATTTTAGTAATCTAATTTATAATAATTAGAAGGAGGATTTACTCCAATTATTCTATCAGCTAGTATTTTTTTAAAACTTGGTCTAGATTTAATAATAAAATACAAATTTTTAAGTTTTTCAAAATCAAAAAAATTTAATTCATCAATATAGTCTAATACTGATAAACTACTTCCGTAAAACAAGTCGACATAACTCAAGGTATCATCAACAAAAAAATCATTTTCTTTAATAATATAATTAAAATATTGCATATGATATTTTAAATTTGACCTTGCAGTTCTAATAGTTTGACTGCTTGGAATAGAATTTTTGTTAAATCGTTTAAAGATTTTCTCTCGTAATAACGGAATAATTACTTCATTTTTAAAATTATATTCAAACCAATGAAGCAGTCTTCGTATTTCATTTTCATTTTTCTTTTTTAAAAAAACTGGCGAAAGCATCAAGTTTTCGACATGCTCTACAATCACAAGTGCTCCAACTATATTTTGGTTAAAAGATGTGTTTAAAACTGGGAAAAATCCAGCAGGATTTTTTAACAAATATTCTTCACTTGGGTCAGAAAAGTTTTCGATAAAAAGTTCAAAATCAATTTTTTTTTCGCTTAATATTATTCTAACCAATCTAGATGATGGGCATAAAAAGTAATGATATAATCTATTCATTAAAATGTTCTAGATTTAATATTTTTACTTGCCCATTAAAAAAAGATCAATTTGTTCTGCACATTTACGCCCTTCACTAATGGCCCAAACTACAAGTGACTGGCCCCTTCGTGAGTCACCTGCAACAAAAACTTTATCTGATGATGTTTTGAAATATTTTTCATCTGCTTCAATATTTCCTCTTTGATCTAAAGTTACTTTTAATTGACTTACAAGACCATCGTGTTTTGGATGAATGAAACCCATTGCAAGAAGTACAAGATCAGCTTCGATTGAAAACTCTGTTTCCTCAACCTCAACCATTTTCATTGATCCATCGTCACTTTTAATCCATTCAACTTCAACACAATTAAGTTTTTTTACTTGACCATTCTCATTACCTTCAAATGATTTTGTTAAAACTGACCATTGTCTTTCACAACCTTCTTGATGAGAAGTTGAAGTTCTCAATTTCATAGGCCAATTTGGCCAAGTTAATTGTTTATCTTCATTCTCAGGAGGTTGAGGTAATAACTCTAGCTGATAAACAGCTTCTGCTCCCTGCCTATTTGAGGTACCAACACAATCTGAACCAGTATCACCCCCTCCAATCACAAGAACTTTTTTTCCTTTTGCAGATATTTGGATATCTTTAGATATTGACTTACCAGAAACGATATCATTTTGTTGAGACAAGAAATCCATTGCAAAATGTATTCCTTTTAGTTCCCTTCCTTTAACGTCTAGGTTTCTTGGAACTTCACTTCCAATACATAGGGATATTGCATCATAATTATCCATGACTTCTTTAGTAGAAATATTTTTTCCAATTTCACTATTAGTCTTAAATTCAACNCCCTCAGCTTGCATCTGAGCCATCCTCCTATCAATCAATGACTTTTCCATTTTGAAATCTGGTATTCCTATTCTCAAAAGACCACCAACTCTTTCATTTTTTTCAAAAACTACTGCAGTATGTCCAAGCCTTGCAAGTTGTTGAGCACAAGCTAATCCAGCAGGACCAGACCCTATAATAGCTACTTTTTTATCTGTGTGTTTTTTAGGTAGTTGAGGNTTAATCCACCCTTTTTTCCAACCATAATCAACAATTGAACATTCAATTGTTTTTATGGATACAGGATTNTCAGTTAAATTAAGTGTACAAGCAGCTTCACAAGGTGCCGGACAAATTCTTCCTGTGAACTCTGGAAAATTATTAGTTGAATGTAAAGTCTCAAGTGCTTTTTTCCACTCGTGTTTATANACTAAATCATTCCAATCTGGTATGAGGTTATTAACGGGACAACCTTGATGGCAATAAGGTATACCACANTCCATNCATCTAGACCCTTGTTTNGANATATCTTCATTGCTNAAAGGTACGATAAACTCTTTAAAATGTTTGAGTCTATCTATTGCATTTTCATATCCTCTTTCTTTTTTTCCAATTTCTAAAAAACCAGTTGGATTCCCCATTTTATTCTCCTGCAACCTTAGTAAGATTTTCTTTTTTATTATTTTCTAAAACACGCTTAAATTCAATTGGAGTAACTTTTTTGAATTTAGGTATAANTTTATCCCAATTTTTTATNANNNTCTCAGCAATACTACTGTTAGTGGATTTAATATGANTTTGTATAATTTTTTTGAGCCTTAANTCATCAAAATCTAACAANTCTCTATTTATGATGTCATCATTAATATCTGCATTTAAATTTGTTCTATTCAATGTTTCAATTTCAACCATAGCTTTATTACATTTATTATTAAAACTATCATCTTCATCATAAATGTAGGCTATACCTCCAGACATTCCTGCAGCAAAATTTCTACCAGTNTTACCTAAAATAACTAGAATTCCACCNGTCATATATTCTGCNCCATGATCACCACAACCTTCAACTACAGCTGTTGCNCCTGAATTTCTAACTGCAAATCTTTCGCCTACAACACCACTNATATANCATGCTCCAGATATAGCACCATAAAGTAAGGTATTGCCAGCAATAATATTTTCATTGGCAATTAAATTNCTTTTATTATCTTTTTTAATTGTAATTATACCACCCGATAATCCTTTGCCAACATAGTCATTAGCGTCCCCAGATAAATTTAATGTAACACCTCTAGCTAACCAAGCTCCAAAACTTTGTCCAGCATTGCCAGTAAAGTTAATTGTAATAGTATTTTCAGGTAATCCCTTATGCCCATATTTCGAAGCAATCTTCCCAGATAACATTCCACCAACTGTTCGATCAACGTTATAAATGTTATATTTTAAATTAACTTTCTTTTGATCTTGTAAAGCAGTTTTAGAATCTTTTATGAGAGTGTGATCTAGAACTTTACTTAAACCATGATCTTGATTTTCATTATTAAAAACACTTATGCTGTCTTTGCTTTTGATATCATAAATCACATCTGACAAATCAAGGTTATGCGCCTTCCAATGATCCTTTGCAACTTCAAAGTCAATAAATTTTCTTTGTCCAATAAGATNATNAAATTTTTTTATCCCAAGGTCTGCCATCAATTCTCTCACTTCTTCNGCAACAAATAGNAAAAAGTTGACTACATGATCCGGTTGACCNGNGAAATTTTTTCTCAGTTCTGGATCTTGAGTAGCAACACCTACTGGGCAAGTATTGAGATGACATTTCCTCATCATGATACAACCTTCAGAAATCANAGCAGCTGTAGCAAATCCGAACTCATCAGCTCCTAAAATNCCACCTATTATNACATCACGTCCTGTTCTAAGTCCTCCATCAACTTGTACAGCAATTCTACCTCGNAGCCCATTTGTAACTAAAGTTTGGTGAGTTTCAGATAAACCAATTTCCCATGGGCCACCTGCNTTAAGAACTGAGGTTAATGGACTAGCTCCTGTTCCTCCATCGTGTCCGGAAATCGTNACATGATCTGCATGAGCTTTACTTACCCCAGCNGCTACTGTACCAACNCCTACTTCAGAAACTAATTTTACTGAAATTCTAGCTTCAGGATTAACATTTTTTAAATCAAATATAAGCTGTGCTAAATCTTCAATAGAATAAATATCGTGATGAGGTGGTGGGGATATCAACCCAACNCCAGGCGTTGAATGTCTTACTTTTGCAATAAATTTATCTACTTTATGACCNGGCAACTGACCTCCTTCNCCAGGTTTAGCACCTTGAGCCATTTTGATTTGAATATCTGTAGAATTCACTAAATATTCTGTTGTCACACCAAATCTTCCAGAAGCCACTTGTTTAATACGAGANTTCATCGAATCACCGTTNGGAAGTGGAACAAACCTTGANGGTTCTTCCCCTCCTTCACCAGTATTAGATCTACCCCCAATTCTATTCATAGCAATTGCAAGAGTAGAATGAGCTTCTGTCGANATTGACCCTAAAGACATTGCACCAGTTGCAAATCTTTTAACNATTTCAGAAGCTGGTTCAACCTCATCAANTGAAATAGGTTTGTTAAGTTTTTTAAATTTAAANAGACCTCTAAGGCTTTTAAANTTTTCACTTTGATTNTTTATTTTTTTTGAATATTTTTTAAAAGTATCATAATTTGCACTTCTAACTGCATGTTGAAGCATCCCAATTGTTTCAGGGGTCCANACATGATTTTCNCCATTTAAACGAAAGGTTAAATCCCCNCCTATATTTAACACATTATCAAAATCTATTTTATTATTGAATGCATTAAAATGTCTTTGTTCNGTTTCATTTTTAATTTCAAGAAGATNAATACCNTCTATTCTTGATGCNGTNCCACTAAAGTATTTTTTAACCAGCTCTGATGAAAGACCAACAGCATCAAAAATTTGTGCACCACAGTAAGATTGAAATGTAGATATACCCATTTTGGACATTACTTTCAGCATACCTTTATTAAGTGCCTTAATGTATTTTTTAGATGCTTCTTCTTCTAAAACGTTNATTTTACTTTTGTTTATAATATTTGACAAAGTATAAAATGCTAAATATGGATTNATTGCTTCTGCACCATAACCAGCAAGCAAACAAATATCATGAACTCTTCTAGCTTCTCCAGTTTCAACAACTATACCAACGTCTGTTCTAAGTCCCTTTTTTATGAGGTGATGATGAACTGCTCCTGTAGCTAGCAATGCCGGAAGAGCTATATGATCTTCATCAACGTTTCTATCTGATAAGATTAAAATATTATAATCATTATTGCTAACCGCATTCTCTGCCATATCNCACAANGNATTTATCACTGAAGNTAAATCATTTTTTGATTTATCTTTTTTATAGCATATACTTAAGGTTAATGTTTTAAATGAGCCAGTCAGATGGTTTTCAATTCTTCTTATTCTTTCAAGATCAGTATTGGTTAATATAGGTTGATCAACTTCTAGCCTCTTTTGTTTTCCGCCAGAAGTTAAATCTANTAGGTTTGGTCTTGGACCAATAAAACTNACTAAAGACATAACTAGTTCTTCTCTAATCGGATCAATTGGAGGATTAGTTACTTGAGCGAAGTTTTGAAAAAAATAATCATATAATAATCTACTTTTATTAGATAACGCTGCTAGTGGAATGTCACGACCCATTGATCCTATAGGGTCTTCACCAGATTTCAACATAGGTTCTAGAAAGAACTTTANATCTTCTTGAGTATANCCGAANGCTTTTTGGAGACTTAATAAAGAATCNTCATCAGGTGTCATTGGTCCNATCTCTTTAGGCACGTCTGTAAGCAGTATCTGATTAGATTTTAACCATTCTCCATANGGATGNTTTGTTTTAAGATCGTCTTTCANATCTTCATCAGAAATAATTTTATTTATNTCTAAATCTACTAAAAGCATCTTNCCAGGTTGAAGTCTCCATTTTTTNACAATCTTATTNTCAGGAATNTCTGGTAACACCCCTACCTCTGATGCCATAATTATTAANTTATCATCCGTTACTATATACCGTGCTGGTCTTAATCCGTTTCTATCTAATGTAGCNGCAATTTGTTTTCCNTCTGTAAAGGCCATAGCAGCTGGNCCATCCCATGGTTCAATCAANGCAGANTAATACTCGTAAAATGCTTTTCTTTNAGGATCCATAGAATTATTNTCTTTCCAGGCCTCAGGTATCATAAGCATCATTGCGTGTGGCAATGAATANCCGCCCATAACTAACAANTCTAAAGCATTGTCAAAAGTTGAAGAATCAGATGGTGAGTTTTCAATTATTGGCCATAACTTATCTAAATCATCCCCTAATGTCTTAGATTTCATGCTATGTTTTCTAGAATTCATCCAATTGATATTTCCTTTAACGGTGTTTATCTCTCCATTGTGGCATAAATACCTAAATGGTTGAGCTAGACGCCATGATGGAAAAGTATTTGTTGAAAATCTCTGATGAAATAGAGCTATTGCAGTTTTAAATTGTTTATCTTGAAAATCTATATAAAATTTTGATAAATTAGGAGCCAGAACCATTCCCTTAAATACTATTGTCCTAGTTGATAATGAAACTATGTAAAAGTCTTCCCATTCAAGTAAATTTCCTTCATGGATTTTTTTGTGAACAGATTTTCTAATTACATAAAGCTTTCTTTGAAAATAGTTTTCATCAACACAAGCCTTACTTCTTTGAACAAAAAATTGTTTAATAATAGGCTTATTATTTTTAACTGAATATCCTAAAACAGAATCATCTGTTGGAACATCTCTCCAACCAATAAAAACTTGACCTTCATCTGTGATTGCTTTTTCTATTGCTTTTTGTGCCAGACTTAATCTAGTTTTGTCATTCGGCAAAAAAACCATGCCTACTGCATAGAAACCTAATTCAGGTAATGAAATTTTTTGATTTGAAAAATGATTTCTAAAAAAAAGATCTGGTAATTGTATTAAAATACCTGCACCATCACCAGCTAACGGATCAGCACCAATAGCCCCTCTATGGTCTAATTTATGTACAATATCTAAAGCTTGATGAACAATTTCGTGTTTAGGAACATTATTAATATCAGCGATAAATCCAAATCCACAAGCATCTTTTTCTAAAGAAGGATCATATAGTCCTTTTTTTTCAGGGAAACCAATTCTTTTCAACATTTGCTTTTGCATCATATTCTCTAGCATTAATTAATTATTTAAAATTTAATATCAAGAATTATTGTTTTAATAATTCCATTTAAAAGATTTTTCTTTATTATCATAATTTCAAAGAAAAATAAAGTTTATGTCTCTAACTTTTTTAATTATATTATCATTAATCCAAGGTGTTACAGAATTTTTGCCTATATCTTCAAGTGCACATCTAATTTTATTTCCTTATTTTACTGAAAACTATTACCAAGGAAGATCTTTTGATGTTTGTTTGCATTTTGGATGTCTTTTAGCTGTTTTATACTATTTAAAAAATGATTTAAAAAGATATATAAAAAATTTTCTTTTTGAAAAAAATAAAAAAGAGAGTTTCTATTTTATTAAATTAATGATCATAGGAACTCTTCCAGTTATTTTTAGTGGAGTGTTTATAACATTAATAGATATAGATTTTAGTAAATCAATTGAACTTATTGGTTGGACAACTATAATATTTGGGTTAGTTTTAGGTTTATCTGATTTAAAAGAAGTTACAAAAAACGAATTTAATTTTAAAGATGCATTTTTAATTGGAATTTTTCAGTCATTAGCTATAATTCCTGGAGTTAGTCGTTCAGGAATTGTTATAACAGCGGGTAGAATTTTAAATTATAGCAGGTTTTCGTCATCAAAATTCTCATTATTTTTGTCAATACCTGTGATTGTTTCTGCTTTGATTTTTGAATTATTTAAATTAAATGCAACCAATGAATTTATTATTTTTCAAGAATATATAATAGGCACTATTTTATCTTTTCTATTTGCCTTCATAACAATTAAACTGTTTATGCACTTCATAGAAAAAATTTCACTAAAAATTTTTGTAATTTACAGAGTTTTATTAGGCATATTTATTTTAGTTATTGTTTACTTTAATTAAATATAAAACTTAGATAATTCCTTTAGTTTGGTATCTAAAAGAGAGGGCTCGATATTTAATTCATTTATTTCATCAAAAAGACCATCTGATATATTATCATTTTGAAGTAATTTCATTTGGTCATATGTAAATGGTGGGTTCGGAAAGTTTTGTATTATTAAACTTGGTAACATCATCAATTTTGGATTCACCTTTATTAAAACTCTTTTTCTGTCTAGATTAGACAATAACATTTGAATAAGTTCATAGAATGAATATATCTTTGGACCACATAAGTTGTAAATCTTATTTGTTTTATTAATATTATTTAATACTTTAATGACGGCTCTGGCTACATCGTCAACATATATTGGTTGAAACTTGGTATTCGGACCGATAATAGGAATAAAAGGTATAAATTTTGATATTTTTGAAAATAATCCAAAAAAATTGTCGCCTGCGCCGTATATAATTGAAGGTCTCAATATAGTGCTGTTTTTAAAGTTCTTTGTTACTTTTAAATCTCCTAAGGCTTTTGTTCTTGAGTAGGAACTCGAAGAAGATTTAGATACACCCAAAGCAGAAATATGAACAAATTTATTTACTTTATTTTTTTTACACAATTTACTAATCATATCAGGTAAAAAATGATGAATCACATCGAATTCATTTTTTTGCTTTTCAAACAAAACTCCACAAAGATTTATTACAGCAAATTTGTTTTGAATTAGAAGTTCTAGTAGACCATCCTCAAAAATATTTCCAGAAACAATCTCTAATTGCCCTGGATCTCCAGATACTTTTGATGCTTTGATCTTATTGGAATTCCTGGTTAAAACTATTACTCTAGACCCATTTTGTAAAAGATGTTCAATAATATATTTGCCAACAAACCCAGATCCTCCAAGAATTAGTATTTTTTTATTTCTAAGAAAGTTTTGCATTCATTTTTACTCTCGATTATATTATTAGTATTCAGATGAATTATAAATTATACAAAAATGATTTTCCAGCAACATTAAAATTAAATAACGAAGTTGCAATTGATACAGAAACTATGGGCTTGAATTTAAATAGAGACAGATTATGTCTTGTTCAGTTAAGCTTTGGTGATGATATAGCTCATTTGGTACAAATATCTAAGAATCCAAATAAAAAACCTAAAAACTTAATAAAATTGTTAGAAAATAAAAATATTTCAAAAATATTCCACTTCGCAAGATTTGACTTAGCAATGCTACAAAAAAATATTTGTAATATTAATGGTCCAATTTACTGCACTAAAATTGCATCTAAATTATCAAGAACATTTGGAGCAAAACATGGTTTAAAAGATTTGTGTAAAGATTTGCTCAATATCGAACTTGATAAATCAAATCAAACTTCTGATTGGGGAATTGATAAACTGACTCATGAACAATTAGTATATGCGTCACAGGACGTTCTATACCTTCATAAATTAAAATTTTGTTTAAATGAAATACTTGATAGAGAAGAAAGAATTAAACTAGCTTTAGAATGTTTTGAAAGTCTAAAAACTCGTGTGAAACTTGATTTAGAAGGATTTCAAGAATCAGACATTTTTGCTCATTGAAATGTACTTTACATTAAATTCAAAATCATTTTTTTTCATCTTAATCTTAATAATATTGAGTGTACTCATAATTAATTTTTTAAATAGAAATCAAAAACAAACTTCACAGGTTCAAAATATCAACGTAATTGATCCTTCCAAAGAGGACAAAACAATTGGTGTTAACATTGAACAAAATCAATCAAATGGAGAAAAAATTAAAATTGTAGCTGATCAAATGATTGAAAATCAAAGTGATAATTCCATAAAACTCATAAATCCAACAACTAAAATCATCAAAAATGATGATGTTACACAAATCTCTTCGAATTATGCTTACATAATCAATGATTTTAAACAATTTAGGCTAAATCAAAATGTTAGTATTCAAAACAAGAAAAAAAGATTTCTTTTGAAAACACAAGAACTTTCTGGAAAATTTAATTCTGGAGATATGGTTGCACCTTTACCTGTAAGAATTAAAATTCAAAATTCAACAATACAAGGAACTAGTCTAAGTATGGAAAAATACGGGGAATATATAAAAGTTTTTGGTAAAGCTAAACTTATTATAAATTGATATGAAAACTGTTAATTTTATATCATTCATTATATGTGTTTTAGTTACAAGTAATTCAAAAATTATACTTGCAAGTGAACAATTAAATCAAATTATAGTAGAAGCTGACAATTCAATTGAGTATTTTGAAAAACAGAAAGTATATGTAGCTTCTGGAAATGCTAAGGCTTCTAAAAATAACTTTTTTATAAAAGCGGANAAAATTAAAGCTTTTATGAGTAAAATTAATAATACAAANATAACGAATATTGAGGCAACAGGAAATGTTTTAATTAAAAATTATGACAGTTTAGCAAAAGCTGGTTCAGCTAANTACAACTTTGAGAAAAAACTTATTGTGCTTAGAGGAGATTCACAATNAATACAATCANAAAAATTTAAAATTTTTNCAAATAAATNTATTATATTTGATGATATAAATAAAGTTGCTAAAGGNAAAGGAAAAGTNAAACTTCATCTAAAAGGGAATGTTACTATTTCATCTGACAAAATGAATGCTAATTTTAGTAAACTCACCAANGTGNTNATTAATGCAAATGCATCAGGAAAAGTNAAAATNAACACAAANTTAGAGACAATAACNTGCAATTCAGCTAANTATAAAAGCAAAACNGGTCTAATTACACTTTCAGGAAATATTGTTATAAAGAANAATAACANTGTGTTAANNGGAGAAAAAGGTTATATGAANCTTAAAAATCGTAAAAGTAGAATTGAAAGTAGTAAATCTAAAAGAGTAAAAGGTGTTTTTNCACCTAGCAAATAATTCATAGGAGACAATACTGACTAATTTAAAAGAACAGCTTGAGTTTTTGAGACAAATACAAACGATTCAACCCGTAAAAAAAAATAATGCTGAATATTCTGAAAAAAGATTAGTAGCAAAAAATTTAAGTAAAACTTATAAAAAAACTAAAGTATTAAATAATGTCAGTATAGACCTTGATATTGGTGAAGTTGTTGGGTTGTTAGGACCAAANGGNGCTGGAAAAACAACATGCTTTTATATAATCGCTGGATTAATTAAGCCAGATGNTGGCAAGGTNAATATTGGTAAAATTAATATAACAGGTTTTCCAGTTTATGAAAGGGCTAGGATTGGCCTAGGNTATCTTCCTCAGGAAATNTCNATTTTTAAAGGCATGTCTGTTGAAGATAACTTATTATCAATCATNGAGACCAAAGTATTTGATAATCANAAAAGATACCAAATTCTTGAAGATCTATTAGTAGAATTTAATATAACAAAAATTAGATCTTCACTCGGAATAACATTGTCTGGAGGAGAAAGACGTAGAGTTGAAATAGCNAGATGTATTGCTTCAAACCCGACTCATATTTTGTTAGATGAACCTTTNTCAGGTATAGANCCATTAGCTATACAAGATNTAAAAAACTTAATAGGATACTTAAANCAAAGAAAAATTGGTGTTTTAATNACAGATCATAACGTCAAAGACACNCTAGACATNGTTGANAGAGCNTATGTTTTATATGATGGNAAAATTTTNCTNAAAGGGAACCCCTTTGAAATAAAAANNGATCAAAATGTTAAAAATGTTTATTTAGGCAAATCNTTCTAAAGAAACTTAAATATATCTTGACAAAATATTAACCATNGTTACGTATACTTACGTATGCACTTACGAGAATATATATGATAACNTTAGAAAATTTATTAAATTCAAATTCATATTTGATGATTGATAACCCAACTAGTAAGAAAATGGTTTTTGANACTATGTGTATAAAAGCATNTGAAACATTTAATATTGATANGAATCAGGTGTTAAATGATCTTGNTAAAAGAGAAAAGATTGGAACTACAACTATTGGTAACGGNATANCAATACCTCATGTTCAAAATAATTTTGTGACAAAACCGGTTTCTATAGTTACTATCCTGTCTAAAGGTTTAGATTTTGATGCTATAGATAAAGTTCCCGTTGATATTNTTGTATTTTTAATTCTCCCAGAAGCCAATAAATCTGAAAATNTGCAAATTCTTGCTCAAGTTTCTAGANTACTGAGAAACTCAGACATAATAAACAAATTAAGAGGCTCAAAGTCTGAAGACAGTGCTTTTGCCATAATATCACAATTTTTAAAAGATAAAGCTGCCTAAATTACTCTATTTATAATGTTTCGCTTTTTGTAAAAACTAATAATTGATGTTATAGCTTCCGATGCTATAGAATCAAAACATTCTTCAGTCCAACAAAGNGAGTGTGGTGTTAATATAGTATTTTTCAAGCTAATTAATTCGTTGGTGTTTTCTATAGGTTCATTTGTCATTACATCTAATCCAGCACCTGCTATTTTATTATGTTTTAAGACAAATATGAGATCATTCTCATTTACAACAGGTCCTCTGGATAAATTGATAATAAAAGAGGTACTTTTCATTTTTTCTAGAAATTTTTTGTCGATCATCCCTCGAGTTTTTTCATTTAAATCACATAAAATAACTAAAAAATCACTCTTATAAGCTATTTCATTAAAATCAACCTTTTGTATATTGATACTTTTCATTTCATTTTCACTAACATTAGGATCAAAAGATATTACTTTTTTAAATAAGTGCTGTGAAATCTTTACAAACTCTCTACCAATTCCACCACACCCAATTATACCAAGAGTCTTTTTTGATAATCCAACNCCCATGTAATTTGTTCTTTCATTCCACTTTCCATCTCTAAGTAATTGATCTTTTTTAAATAAATTACCTGCAAGAGATAGTATCATTGTCAGGCTAGCAACAGCTACAGGTCTCTTTACAGCATTNGGGGTGTTTGTAAGAATAATTTTATTTTTTTTCATAACTTCTAAATCAACAGAATCATAGCCAACACCAAATCTTGAAACAATTTTAAGTCTATTGTTTTGTTCATTAATACTTTCTTTTGTTAACCTTGGTGAATTTAATAAAATGGCATCAAATCTTGAAGTTTCTTTCTCTGACAAAATTTCTAGGCTTGGATCTATCCATTCAATTTTAATATTTTTTTCATTATAAATAGCCTCCAATGGGCTTTCACCAAAACAAGGTTTACCTGATTTGGTTAACAAATCTCCAGTAATTCCTAATTCAAATTGCATTTATCGAGCTTTCTTATTTATTAATAATATTAGAGATCGTATCCGTTAATAAATTCATCTCAGTTCCTACAGCAATTATATTGAAGCCTAAATTTGAATAAAANTCCATTTCTTTTTTTGANCCAACCATTATACCTAAGGATTTTTTATATTTTTTTGCTGCTTNAACAATTCTGTCAATAGCATCNAGATATAATTTTGAATCAAATTGTCCTGGCACTCCCAAAAAATTACTTAAGTCAAAATGACCTACCCATAGACAATCAACATAATCAGTTTTAGCAATTATTTCTACATTTTCTAAACCATTCTTATTTTCTATTTGAATAATATTTATTAGAGATTGATTTGCATTATCCATTATATCTAAAGGGTCTTCTTTTTTAAAATCATTATGTGCAAATCCAAAGCCAGCTCCACGTTCACCTAAAGGTGGGTATTTTGAAAATTTAACAATATTACTGGCATCTTTNTGGCTGTTGACCATGGGAATCATTATACCATAAGCTCCTAAGTCTAAAGATCTTGCAATGTAATTATAATTTAGCTGTGGGACTCTAATTAATGGCCACAATTCTATACCTCTACAAATNATTGCNAATTCTTTAAACTTATCAANAGTCAAGCCACCGTGTTCCATATCAAGAATTACAAATTCACACCCNGAATTTTTAANAATGTGAGGCATNCCTGGGGAAAAAAATTCAAAAATCATTGCCCCTTTTGTTGGAGCTCTGTCCAGAAATTTTTGTTTTAAATTATTAAAAATCANATTTAACTCCAAATTTATTTAATACCCTAAATTAATATCAATTCTATTTTTAGGTACTTTACCAGAATGAATTAAATATATACTCTTTGCAACTTGCTCTGCTGCAGTATCAATATTAGTTTCTGCAGATACATGAGGCCAAAGTATTATGTTTGGGTTTTCCCAAAAAGGATGCTTTTTTGGCAAAGGCTCATTATTAAAAACATCTAAAATNGCCAGATCAATTTTCTTTCCACAAAATGAAATTAAATCGTTTTCTATAACNTGCTGACCTCTNCCGGCATTTATAAAACAAACTCTATCTTTCATTTTAGAAAAAACTTCCTTATTNAAGATTCCTTTTGTTTCCNNAGTTAAAGGTAATAAGCAAACATGAATATCACTATTTTTAACTAAATAATCAAAACCATCTTTTTTATAAAAACTTTTAAAATAATTTTCTTTTTTTTTTGTTCTACTCCAACCCAATATTTTAAAACCTAAATCAAAAAGATCTTTAGCTACAACTTTTCCGATTTCGCCAATCCCATAAATTCCAATTTTAATTTTATTAAAATCTATAAAATTTCTTGATTTGTAAATTTTTTTATCTTGTTGCATTCTGTAACCATCATAATCTCTGATGTAATTCAAAATTGACAAAATTACCCAATGGCTCATTGATTTAGCCATATATGGATCAACAATTCTGAAAACAGAAATATTTTGCAAAAAATTAGTATCTTTAATGATGTGATCAACACCTTGTCCAAGGGATATAATTGACTTTATATTTTTATATGCAAAAATTTTTTCCATAGGAGCCTTCCATAGTAAAGCTATTGAGGCCTCACATGCATCTGAATCATTTAAATGTACTAATTTAAAGTCCTTGTACCATTGCCTTAATTTTAAATCCCACAACTGGATTTGATTTTTTGGAGTACCTTTTTGATAAAATAAAACTTTATTCATATTAAATTTGTTAAAATAATCATTGATTTTATTTAACAACTATTCGATTCTAATCTCAAGTACTGTTTAAAGGATCTTTTTTGAGTAATTATTGTCCAATTTGGGTATTGAAGTGTATAGTAGCACAAGTTTGTTTCGATTTTCTTGAGCAAGGCGGTGGTCTTAATATTATTTCAAAAAAATACCTTTCTGGCTTAAATGAATTATATTTGGATAAAGATTTACCTAAGATTGATGATATGGCAACTGATTATTTAAAGATTTGTGTTGATCTTAATATTAATGAAAAGTCAATTGATCTTATTTCAGATTATTTATTTTTTAAATTTTACTACGTAAATTCAGTTTTGAAAAGAAAGTACAATAGTTTTTTTGCAGATGTAACATTTTCAAAATATCCAAGGTATCCAAATGATGAAGAAGTAGTTAAAAGTTTTTTCAAATTTTCTACAAACTGGTTAACAAATAAAAAAACTATATATCAAAAGGGTTGGAATCTTCGAGTTCAAGATGAATTTGAACAATTAAAAGCTCTCGCAAACAAACCATTTTCTGAAGAGATAATCAAAATGATTGATTTAGATAAAAAACAAGACGAATTCAATTCAACGTGGATTAAATGATAGTTTTGGTGGAGCTAAGGGGGATCGAACCCCTGACCTCTACACTGCCAGTGTAGCGCTCTCCCAGCTGAGCTATAGCCCCCTTTAATTACTTTTTATCTTCTTTAGAAGAATCATCTTCCTCAATCTCTATTGAAAAATCATCCTCTTTTTGATCTAAATTATCTTCAATGATATCCATCTCATCGTTATCAACACTCTCTTCAATATTTTGATTAAGATTAACATCTAAATCAGGTTCTTCTAATTCTTCCTGGTTTTCATCAATTTCTAATATTTCTTCTTCATTTTCCAATGAGTTTATGTCATCTTCTAGGGTTTTGTCCTCTTTTTTTGCATCACTAGATACTTGAGGTTCCTCAGTTTTTGTTGCAATACTTCTACCTTTTCTACTTTTTAATAAAAGATCTGGGTCAAATTCAAACTCACATTTTGGGCAAATAATAGGATTTTTATTAAAATCATAGTATTTTGTACCACAAGATGGGCAAACTCTCTTTATACCCCACTCTGGTTTAGACATGTAAAATCTCCATACTAATTCATATAGGCAAGTGCACTAAATATAATTAAGTCAAAATAATTTTTGATTTTTATTCTTTAACGCTTTAAAAATAAAAATCAAATGGTTTCTATTATTTCTATCAAATCTAAAAAGCTATCCGGTGAAATTTTTGTTCCTGGAGATAAATCTATTTCTCATAGAGCACTTATTTTAGGTTCATGTGGCATCGGGGAGACATCAATAGAAAATTTATTGGAAAGTGAAGATGTTTTAGCAACTATGAATGCATTAAAATCACTTGGGGTTAATATTAAAAGAAGAAATAGTTTTTGGTATGTTCAAGGAAACGGTCTAGGAAGCTTAAAAAGTCCAAATAAAGTTCTGTATTTAGGTAATTCAGGCACAGGTGTAAGACTTTTAATGGGATTAGTATCAGGATGTGATATTACAGCTTCATTTAATGGAGATGAGTCATTAAATAAAAGACCTATGAAAAGAATACTTACACCATTAGAACAAAGTGGCACTCAAATTATATCTAATGAGGATAAATTACCTATTACAATAAACGGATCAAAAATACCTATACCAATTAAATATGAAACTTCTTTATCGTCTGCTCAAGTAAAATCTTGTGTACTATTAAATGGATTGACATCAACTGGAAATACTATCTATTTAGAGCCCATCAAATCTAGAGATCATACTGAAAGAATGTTAAATTATATGGGTGCTAAAATCTTTTGTAAAACTCACAAAAATGGATCAAATAAAATAGAACTAAAAGGCTTACCAAATTTGCAAGGCAAACATTTTAACGTTCCAAATGACCCCTCTAGCGCAGCTTTCCCTTTAGCTGCAGCTTTGTTGATACCAAATAGTGAAATAACAATCAAAAACGTATGCATAAATGAATTAAGAATAGGATTTTACGACTCAATAAAAGAAATGGGGGGAAATGTAAAATTTATTAATAAACAGAATATATGTGGTGACACTACAGCTGATATAAAAGTAAAATATAGTAAATTAAAAGGTATTTCTGTTTCTCCAAAAAGAGTGCCAACTATGATCGATGAATTCCCAATTTTTTGTATAGTTTCATGCTTTGCTGATGGCAAAACAACAATGAACGGTATTCAAGATTTAAGAAATAAAGAATCTGATAGAATCAAAGAAATGGTTAATAATTTAAAAAAGTTTGGTTTTAATATTAGTTCTTCTTTAGACTCGATCACCATAATTGGTAATAAAAATATAGACTTATCAAAAGAAATAATTATTGATTCAAAATTTGACCATAGAATTGCTATGTCTTTTCTGTGTTTAGGTTTTTTAATGAATAAAGGTGTTAAAGTTGTAAATGCAGAAACAATTAATACATCATTTCCAAATTTTTATAAAACCATGGAAACTCTTGGAGCAAAATTTAAAAAATAAAGTGTTTAGTTTATGAAAATTGCTATAGATGGAACTGCAGCCTCTGGAAAAGGAACTCTTGGAAGACGCCTATCCAAGATATTAAAATTACCCTATTTAGATACTGGACTTTTATATAGAAAAACAGCGTTTATGTATATAAATTCAAAAAATCCGTTCGCAAAAGATGTTGATGTGGACATATTTGAGCTAGATAAGGTTTTAGAAAAAATTAATATTGAAAAATTAGATTCTGAAATATTAAAAGATGATTTATATGGTACTTTTGCATCCAAAATTGGAAAACTTAACAAAGTTAGAGATAAACTTAAAATTATCCAAATCAAATACGTAAAAGAAATGTTAAAAAAAAAAGGTGGATGTATTTTAGATGGTAGAGATATCGGAACTGAAATCATGCCTAATGCTGATTATAAATTTTATGTTGATGCATCAATTGAAGTTCGAGCTAAAAGAAGATTTGATCAACTCTCTTCAAAACAAAAATCTTTAGATTTTAACAAAATTTTATCCGATCTAAAAAAGAGGGATAATTCAGATAAATCCAGGATAAATGCTCCATTAATAGCTGCTAAAGACTCTATATTAATCGATAGTGGACTATTAAACCCGCTTGAAGTTGAGACAAAAGCACTTTCATATATTAAAAAAAGTTAAGATTTATAAAAGATTTATTGTTTTTTTCTGAAAATAATCTATACAAATCAAGAGTTAAACAAAAAGGAGAACATTTTGGCTGAATTAAGTACTGAGGAAAACCCCAATAAATCAACGGAATCCTTTTCTGACCTATTTGAAAAAAGTTTTGAAAAAATTAATAGTTTGGAAGGTTCTGTAGTTGCGGGTCAAGTAATTTCAGTTGAAAAGGAAGCTATAATTGTTGATATAGGGTTAAAATCTGAAGGACGAATCTTAAAAAGAGAGTTTGGTAGTGAAGAAAAAACAGATTCAATTAAAATTGGTGACACTGTTGAAGTATATATCGAAAGGCTAGAGGATATTAACGGTAACACTATATTAAGTAGAGAGAAAGCTAGAAGAGAAGAAGCTTGGGTGGAATTAGAAAAATTTCATAAAGAAGAAAAAATTGTAACTGGAATTATTCTTGGAAGGGTTAAAGGTGGTTTTACTGTAGATATCGATGGAGCAACAGCTTTTTTACCAGGAAGTCAAGTTGATATAAAACCTATTAAAGATTTCTATTCTATTATGAATATTCCTCAGCAATTCCAGATACTTAAAATGGATAAACGAAGAGGTAATATTGTTATATCTAGAAGAGCTGTTCTAGAAGAAAACAGAGCNGAGGCTCGATCAGAAATAGTTTCAAATATTGAAGAAGGTCAAACATTAGACGGTATTGTAAAAAACATCACTGATTATGGAGCTTTTGTAGATCTAGGTGGAGTTGATGGATTATTACATGTAACTGATATTTCATGGAAAAGGATAAACCACCCATCAGAAGCTTTAAAACTTGGAGATAATGTTAAAGTTAAAGTTATAAAATTTAATGAAGAGACTAAACGTATTTCACTTGGGATAAAACAACTTAACGAAGACCCATGGCATAATATACACGACAGATTCCCAATTGGATCAAAANTGAANGGAATTGTAACTAATATTACAGANTATGGNTCTTTCGTNGAATTAGANGANGGTATTGAAGGTTTAGTTCACGTTTCTGAAATGAGTTGGACTAAGAANAATGTNCACCCTAATCATATCNTATCCTCATCAGAAAAAGTTGAAGTAATGATTCTAGANATAGANGAAGATAAAAGAAGAATNTCTTTAGGTATAAAACAATGTATGGACAATCCTTGGGAAANGTTTGCTAAAGAATTTAAAGTTAATCAAGAGATTGAAGGTGAAATTAAAAGTATAACTGATTTTGGAGTTTTTGTTGGTCTTCCTGGAGAAATAGATGGTTTAGTTCATTTATCAGATTTAAGCTGGGATGGNAATGGAGATGAACTTATTAAAGATTTTAAACAAGGTTCTGTATTAAACACTAAAATACTTGATATTAGCGTTGAGAAAGAAAAAATTTCTTTAGGTATAAAGCAATTAACCGAAGACAAATTTTCATCAGAATTAGAAAATATTAAACTCGGTGATACAGTAACATGTATAATAAACAACATCTCAGATTCTAATCTAGAAGTTACAATAAGCGATAACATTAAGGGTAATATCAAAAAAGCTGATTTATCTCGTGATAGAAAAGATCAAAGAACAGATAGATTTGGTGTTGGGGATAAAGTTGATGCAACTGTTATCAAAATAGATAAAAAGCAAAGACTTCTAAATGTATCAATTAAAGCTCGTGAAATCGAAGAAGAAAAACAAGCTATGGCAGAATTTGGTTCATCCGATAGCGGAGCAAGTTTGGGCGATATTTTGGGAGCTGCCCTTGAGAAAAAAAATAAGCCTGAAGATAAAAAATAATATTCGAGTATAAATTGACTAAATCAGATTTAATTTTAAAAATAACTAATAAAAATTCATTTCTTTATCAAAAGGATATTCAGAAAATNGTAGATTGTTTGTTTCAAAGTNTAACAAATGCTCTAAAAAANGGTGATAGAGTTGANCTTAGAGGTTTTGGAACCTTTAGTGCTAANTTTAGAAAAGCTAGGGTAGGAAGAAATCCAAAAACAGGNGATCCTGTTGCTATTCCNCAAAAAAAATTACCTTTTTTTAAAATGGGAAAATCCATGAAAGAAAGAATNAANAACTAAATTTTTTTATAAGTTATTCAATATTAATGAAAGTTAAAATAAAAATATGTGGTGTGTCTGATCCCNATTCTATGTCGACATTNTCNCGTNTAAATGTAGATTTTGTTGGTTTAGTNTTTTTTGATAAATCACCTAGAAATATCTCANTTAAAAAAGCTAACNAATTAATTAAATTCCTTACTAAAAATACAAAAATTGTTGCTCTAACAGTCAACGCTACAAATGNATTCATTNANAAAATTGTCCATGAGTTNTCTCCTCATTATTTGCAGCTNCATGGAGANGAAACTCCATCAAGNTGCTTTGANTTAAAAAAAATGTTCAAAATAAAAATAATTAAAGCAATTAGCGCAAAATCACCTAAAAATCTGAGTTTTGAAATAAATAAATACAAAAAAATTGTTGATGAGATAATAATAGATTCTCCTAAAGAAAATTTGCCAGGTGGAAATGGTAAAACATTTAATTGGAGAATAATTAAAAATCAGAAAAAAAAAATTAACTGGTTATTGGCAGGCGGTATAAATTTAAGTAACGTATCTAGAGCTNTAAAAGTTACTAGAGCTAAAGGGATTGATATTTCTTCTGGCGTAGAAACTTCAAAAGGTGTTAAATCGCCTAAATTAATAAGAACATTTGTTAATAAATGTAGAAANTTATAGGAAANATATGATTGATTTAAATACAAACAGTTTAAGAAATTTACCAGACTTTAANGGGAGGTTTGGTGAATTTGGTGGAAGGTTTGTTGCTGAAACNTTGATGCCATTAATTTTAAGTGTTGAAGAAGCCTATGAAAANGCATCTAAAGATAAAGTTTTTTTGTCAGAATTAGATATGTATAGAAAAGATTATATTGGGAGACCAAGTCCTTTATATTTTGCTGAGAGNCTAACAAAATATTATAAAGGAGCAAAAATTTATTTTAAAAGAGATGAATTAAATCACACAGGAGCTCATAAAATAAATAATGTGATTGGTCAAATTTTATTAGCAAAAAAAATGGGTAAAAATAAAATCATAGCTGAAACAGGCGCAGGTCAACATGGAGTAGCAACGGCTACGGCATGCGCTCTATTTGGGTTTCAATGNGAAATTTTTATGGGTGCNGCAGATATTGAAAGGCAAAAACCAAACGTTCAAAGAATGAACTTATTAGGAGCAAAAATAAATTCTGTTACTAGTGGAAAAGGAACTTTAAAAGATGCAATGAATGACGCTTTAAGATATTGGGTATCAAATGCAAATNCTCATTTTTATATAATTGGAACAGTTGCAGGCCCTCATCCTTACCCAAAAATGGTAAGAGATTTTCAATCTGTTATTGGTGAAGAAACTAAAAAGCAAATTATTGAGAAAGAAGGTAAATTACCTGANGCATTAATAGCTTGTATTGGNGGTGGTTCAAATGCTATAGGTCTATTTCATCCTTTTTTAGATGATACAAATGTAGAATTATTTGGAGTGGAAGCTGCGGGCAAAGGNATNAACTCAGGNGAACATGCTTCTTCTATAAATAAAGGNNAAATTGGNATCTTGCACGGAAATAAAACATATTTATTNCAAAATAAGTTTGGTCAAATAGAAGATGCTCANTCAATATCAGCAGGATTAGATTATCCTGGCATTGGGCCAGAACATTCATGGTTAAATGATATTGGACGAGTAAAATATTTAACAGCAACTGATAAAGATAGNTTAAAAGCTTTTCAANTNTGNTCTAAACTGGAAGGTATAATACCTGCTCTNGAACCNTCACATGCTTTGCATNTAACTGGNCTTCTTGCAAAAAAACGAAAAGGTCAAGTTTTAGTTATGAATATGTGTGGNAGNGGNGATAAAGATTTACCAACTATTATGCCAATTATAAATAAAGAAAAATGATATCTAGAATTGAAGATAAATTTNATNNCTTANAAAAAAATGATCAGAAGGGTTTTGGTGTTTTTTTAACTGCCGGCTTCCCTACTTTTGNTTCTTCACTAGATATTTTTAAAATAATTNTAGANGCAAAAGCAGATTTTATTGANATTGGTCTNCCATTTTCAGATCCAATGGCAGATGGACCTTTAATTCAACAATCTAGTGAAGTTGCNATTAAACAAAATACATCNGTAGAAACTTGTTTTAGACTTGTTGAAAAAATAAGAAAAATAAATAAGGAAATACCTATTATTTTGATGGGTTACTATAATCCAATTCATTATTATGGTAATTTAAAATTTNTAAAAAATGCAATGTCNTTTGGAATAGATGGTTTGATAATAGTTGATTTGCCTATGGAAGAAGACGAAGAATTTTATANTTTATCNTCTAAAAATGGTTTGCCCCTTATTAGGCTNGTNACACCAACTACTGATGAAAGACGACTTAAAAANATATTAAAAGATGCAAAAGGTTTTGTATACTATGTTTCAGTTACTGGAATAACTGGAACAAAAAGTGCCTCAGTNAAACATGTTAATANTAAACTCAAAATTTTAAAAAAAATNACANCATTACCAATAATTACTGGCTTTGGTATTAAAACTCCCTTAGATGCAAAAAGAATGAGTGGAGTGTCAGATGGCATAGTTATCGGATCAGTTTTAGTTGAAAAAATTAATGAAGTATATAAACATAAAAATGGTAAAGAAAAAATATTCAACTTTTTAAAGAGTTTTAAACAATGATTTTCGTGAGGAAATAATTTGAACTGGATAACTGATAAAGTTTTACCGAGATTTAAAGCATTAGTAAAACAAGATAGTTCTGAAGAAATATTGTGGATAAAATGTAAATCATGTCATCAAATGATTTTTCATAAAGAACATAATGCTAATTTTAACGTATGTAAATCTTGCGGTTATCATGATTTTATAAAGATAGAAAACAGAATTAAATTACTGCTAGATAATGATAATATTGAAGATATTCCAGTTAACGAAACAAATGATGATCCATTAAATTTTAGAGATGTAAAAAAATATTCTGATAGACTTAAAGAAGCACGAAAAAAAACAGGGTCATACGATGCAATATGTATTAAGTACGGTCAAATAAATCAAAACCCTTGTGTTCTTTTATTATTTGACTTCTCTTTTATGGGTGGCTCAATGGGTAGGTCAGTTGGCAATGCAATAATTAAAGCATCTGAGACTGCTATAGAAAAAAATTGTGCTTTAATTATAATACCATCATCTGGTGGCGCAAGAATGCAAGAAGGAATTCTTTCNTTAATGCAAATGCCTAGATCCATAGTAGCTATTCAAAGACTAAAAGAAAAATCATTACCTTACATCGTTTTACTTTCAAACCCTACAACTGGAGGGGTTACAGCTAGTTTTGCAATGATTGGTGACATTCACTTGGCAGAACCAGGCGCAGTTATAGGCTTTGCAGGTAGAAGAGTCATTGAAGAAACTGTTAAAGAAAAATTGCCAGAAAATTTCCAAAAATCAGAATATTTACTTGATCATGGAATGGTTGACAAAGTAATTGAAAGAAAAGATCAGAAAAAAGAAATCACCCAAATTTTAAATTTTCTTCAAAAATAATGAATAACTACCTTGAAAGCAAAAGTCAGATAAATGACTTATTATTATCCATGACTCAATTACATCCTAAATATATTGATTTAAGTTTAGATAGATTAGAAAAGCTTTTATTTAAACTGGGTCAACCTCAAAAAAGACTTCCACCAGTTGTTCATATAGCAGGAACAAATGGGAAGGGTTCCACATTAATTTTTATTAAAAAAATAATGGAAGAGTACGGCTTAAAAATTCATTGCTATACATCACCTCATTTAATAAATTTCAATGAAAGAATTGTNTTAGCTGGAAANCAAATTGACAATAAANNANTATTAAANNTANTAAAAGAAGTAATTANAGTAAATAACAATGAAAGCATTACTTTTTTTGAATTAACTACAGCNGCTGCTTTACTTTCGTTTTCNAGAAAAAAAGCAGACTTTTGTTTAATTGAAACAGGATTAGGAGGAAGATTAGATGCTACAAATATCTTAAAAAAAAAACAACTAAATATTATTACATCTATTGGATTAGACCATGAAGAATTTTTATCTCCTTATCTTAAAAATATTGTAGCTGAAAAATGTGGAATTTTAGATAAAAACACAGCAGTAGTAATATCTAAACAAAATACTTATTACAAAAATAGTTTATTAAAAAATAAAGTTAAAGACATCAAATGTGAAGTTTTGAAACTAACTCATATCCCTAAAAATAGTAAATTAGGATTACAAGGAAAACATCAAAAAAAAAAATGCAAAAACTGCCGTAACAGCTGTCAGATATCTTCTAAAAGGTATTAGTAACAATATTATAAAAAAAGGTATAAACAAAGCTGTATGGCCTGGTAGAATTCAAGAAATAACATTAAAAGAAAATTTTAAAAAAAGATTAAATAAAACTTTTATTGACGGTGCTCACAACATTGAAGGAGCTAAAATTATTAATGACCATTTAAAGGAATTAGATTTAGGGCAATGGAATTTTATTTTTGGGATGATTAATAATAAAAATCCAATAAAGTTTTTAGAAATAATTGAAAACCATATTGAAAAAATTATTTTTGTACCAATTGATAATCAAAAAAATTCATTTGACCCTCAAGAGCTATATCAACTATTTAAAAAAAAATCTTTTATTTCAAAATCAGAAAATAGCCTAAAAAATGCAATTGAAAAAATACCCGAAAAAAAGCCATTATTTATTACTGGTTCTCTTTATTTAATGGGAGAATTTTTAAAATTAAATTCACAAAATAAAATAATTTACTGATTTAAATATGTTCATTTATCCAATTTTCAAGTTGCGATTTGGGAATTGCTCCCATCATTTCAGCGTGTAATTTACCTTCTTTAAAAATCATTAAAGCAGGTATAGATCTGATATTATATTCTTGAGCAATATTGGGATTTTCATCAATATTAATTTTTGCAATAGTTATGTTTTGACTCATTTCATTTGAAATTTCTTCTAATGCTGGTGCAATGGACTTACATGGACCACACCATTCAGCCCAAAAATCAACTAAAACAGGTTTTGAGGATTCAAGAACATCATTTTTAAAATTGTTATCTGTTGTATTCAAAACTGTCATTACTTTCTCCTATAAAAATTTAGTTGCTGAATATACTTTTTCCATTTTTTGAATATATATATTTATGTCTTCAATAAAATTTAATTTTTCATTATTTTTTTCTATAGTATACTTATTTCGTAAATCATCAATCTGTTTGTAAGCTTTAGGAATAGTGAACCACGAAACATTATCCATAGTCAATATTTGTTCTCCAATTTGTTTATGAAATTTGTTAAAAACTTCATTTGGTAAATTTTCAGGAGCCTCTTCATAAATAATTTTTTTAGAAAAATACCTATACCTTTCATCATCAAATCGCTCAGAAATTAAATACTTATCTTTCCAACTAGATAAATGAAACTCTTCCATAAGATTTTTGTCTTTATTAGATGGAAATCCTCCAAAATATAAGCTTTCTTCTGCTAAAATATCCTCTTGTGATTTTAAACTTTCTCTTTCATTATATTCTTCATCTAAAATTAGTTTAATCTTTTCTTTAAACTCTTTATTTGATTGAATTTGACTTGACCTTTTGTGATATAAATCTATTTCAGATAGAGTGCTTTTATTTATTTTAAAAAAATAATTTTTATCAAAAATTGAAGGATGCTTGTTATGTCCAATAGTTTTTAAAAACTTTGGCTTTTCTTTTATTCTGACTTTTAAATCTCCATAACTTAAATCTAATAAAGTTTCTGGATCAATAGATAAATCATAGCATTGAGGATAATTATAATGTGGATGCATGCAAATATTTGTAACTAAAAATGTTTTGGTTCTCCCGAAGGCAAATTCATTTAATGTAAAACTTTTATTTAAAATAATAAAATCATTTACATCTTTCTTACTGCATGTTTTAAGAATTTGTGTCCAAATATAATCATTTGATTTTTTTGTAATTTTTGCTAAATCAATTGTAGCCAAAACATCTCCCATAGCATCATGGGCTTCATGTTCGATTTTATTTTCTTTTGCTAAATCTTCTAATTTAAAACTTATATTTCCTTTTGAATTTATAGATGTATTAAGATTAGATGGNTTATAATTATGAGATGATCTTATNACATTTAAAATATCACCTCTTTTATTACCCTCTAATTGTGTTGCATAAGCATTGNATAAAGATTTAAAAAAAGTTTTTCTTAAAATTTCTTCATCAAAATTCATTGAATTATAACCAAAGAATATAGATGGTGACCAATTTTCTATTCTTTTTTTAACGTCATTAATAAGGTTATAATGTGTATAGTTTNTATTTTCTAGTTTTTCTATACTAGTATTATTGACGATTAGGGCTTCAGGTTCNGGAACGACTCCTGTTTTTAACCGGCACCTTGATTCAAATCTATCTAATTCTCTGAAATTTTCATCNACACAGACAGCACCAAATTGAATAATNTGAGACCAATCTTTATTTGTACCTGTTGTTTCTAAATCATAAAAAACATATTTCACTTAAAAATATCCAAATTTATAAATCTTCTTTTAATGTATGCTGGTAAATTAATTGTAACATTTCTTTCATATTTTGTTTTACCAAAATCAATTTTAAAAATAATAGGATTATCAATTTGACTTTCTAACAAAGAAGGCCATTCAATTAACAAAATTTTCTTATTAAAATTATCTAATATTCCTAACTCTAAAATTTCATCATTAGAATTAATACGATATAAATCACAATGCCAAATCTCAGCATTCTTTTTATAAGGGTAAGTGTTAACTATATTATAAGTGGGACTAGATACAATATTCACATCTGTAATAGACTTAATTATTTGTTGACAAAAAAATGTCTTACCAACACCAAGATCACCATATAAAAAAAT
>NZIY01000045.1 GCA_002691795.1 SAR116 cluster bacterium | reverse complement strand
TAATGAAAAAATTGCAAGATCCATAGACATACCTGGTGAACCTGTTGTTCCAGATAAAGGAGGGTATATAGTCCAACCAACTCCAACTCCACCATCTATAACAGCTGATAAAAGTAATAATACAAAACTAGGAGGCAATAGCCAAAATGAAATATTATTCATTCTTGGAAAAGCCATGTCTGGAGCACCAATCATTATGGGTACAAACCAATTACCAAATCCACCAATTAGACCTGGCATAACAACAAAAAAAACCATTATCAATCCGTGCGCGGTTGTAAATACGTTCCACACATGTCCATCTGCCATATATTGTACACCTGGATGCATTAACTCAGCACGCATGTAAATTGACATTGCTCCACCGATAAATGCTGCAATAATTGCAAAAATAATATACATGGTACCTATATCTTTATGATTTGTAGAATAAAGCCATCTTTTAACAAAACCAGAAGGTGCACCATGGTGTTCCGAATGATTAGCAGCTTTTGTAACTGATGCCATCAATTAATCTCCTTAAATTTCTTTTCATTGTTCATTACAATTTTTAAGTTATTATTAGCACTTGCAAATTTGGTTTTTGCTTCTTTTAACCATTTTTTATAGTCTTCTTTTGATACAGACTTTAAAACAATTGGCATATAAGCATGATTTACTCCACAAATTTGATTACACTGACCATAATATGTTTTTGGACCGTTAGGTATTTCTGTCCAAACTTCATTTACTCTACCTGCGATTGAGTAAACTTGAACTGCTAAAGAAGGAATAAAAAATGAGTGCATAACATCGTTACCTGTTATTAAAAATTTTATCTTTATTCCCTCAGGAACAATTAATGGATTATCTACATCTAATAATCTTTTTTGAGTTTTAGTAATTTTATCTTCTTCAATCATGTATGAATCAAAATTAATTTTTTCGTCTGGATACTCGTAATTCCAATACCACTGAGCACCTGTCACTTTTACAACCATATCATATTCTTTATCAGCCTCTTGGAGATAAAGTAATTTAAATGAAGGTATTGCAATAACTACCAGTATTAAAACTGGAATAACAGTCCATAGTATCTCAATAAGAGTGTTGTGAGATGTTTTAGATGCTATCTTATTTGAATTTTCTCTATAACGCCAGCAAACATAAATTAATAAACCCAAAACAAAAAGAGAAATTAATGTTATAACAATTAACAAAAAGTTATGTAAATCAGTTGCAGTTTCAGCAATTATTCCAGAAGGTGGTTGTAAATCCATTTGCCAAGGTTTTGGTTCAGATGCAAACAATGCACTTGGTAAAAATATTAATAATAAATGCGGGCTATAAAATTTAAAATTGAACATATTTGACTTCTTTTTATTTATACTTATTTATTTATACTTTTTAAAGAAAATTTCTAGTAAAAATGTTTTTTTTTTTTTATTAATGATTAAATAGTAGTAATAACATAAATATTATAAGAAATAATGATTGTAGATGAAAAAATTAAATTAACGGATCGACTTTTTTTTGAAAAAAACGATGTTTCTAAACTCAAAACTTTTGAGCATTTAAATAATACATTAAAATTTTCAGATGGCGGAGAATTATTCTTTGAAAATACCGATTTTGAAACTCTATTCTTTACAGACTCTAGAATGCAAAATATATCCTACAATTCAATTCAAGGATTTGGATTTAGATCTATAAAAGGCGAAACCATTGGTTACTCTAACTCAGACAAAATAACCTTAAAAAATATAATTAATGCTTCAAAAACTGTTGATTCAATTATAAAAACAAGCTCTGAAAATAAATCTGTAAGTTTTAAAAGTAAANTGNTCAAACCACTATANACTTCTAAAAANCCTTTAACAAACTTAGATCTTTCAAAAAAAATTCACCTCCTCAACCAAATAAACGAATTTGCTAGAAAATCCGATAATAGAGTTGTTCAAGTATCTATATCTCTAGTTGGTAGTTTTACATCTATTCAGATTTTAAAAAAAGATTTTGAAAATTACGCTGACATAAGGCCACTAGTGAGATTGAATATACAGGTTGTTGTCGAATCAAATAATAAAAAATCCTCTGGTTCCTCAGGTTGTGGTGGCAGATCTTTATATGATGAATGGATTGATGAAAAAAACTGGAAAAAACAAGTGAAAGAAGCTACGAGATTGGCAGTTTTAAATTTAAATGCCAAGCCAGCTCCAGCTGGTGAATTACCAGTTGTTTTAGGGCCTGGATGGCCTGGAGTTATGTTACATGAGGCTGTTGGACATGGCTTAGAAGGGGATTTTAATAGAAAAGGTACATCTATTTATTCAAACAAAATTGGTGAAAAGGTTGCTGCAAAAGGTGTTAATGTTTTTGATGATGGGACAATAAAAAACAGAAGAGGATCACTGACTATTGATGATGAGGGAACACCAACATCAAAAAACTTACTTATTGAGGATGGCATTTTGGTCAAATATCTGCAAGACACACAAAATGCAAACTTAATGAATGTTAAACCAACTGGAAATGGGAGAAGAGAATCTTTTGCCCATTGTCCGATGCCAAGAATGACTAACACATATCTTGGAAATGGTGATTTTACACCAGATGAAATAATTAATTCGGTTGATAAGGGTATATATGCTGTTAATTTTGGTGGAGGGCAAGTTGACATAACAAGTGGAAATTTTGTCTTTTCTTCTTCTGAAGCTTATATGATTGAACATGGTAAAATTAAACATCCTATAAAAGGTGCTACCTTAATAGGAAATGGAGCTAAAGCAATGCATGATATTATTATGCTTGGAAATGATCTTAAGTTAGATAATGGTATAGGCACTTGTGGCAAGGATGGTCAAGGTGTGCCTGTTGGAGTAGGTCAACCAACTTTATTAATGAATGGCATTACTATTGGTGGAACGCATATTTAGCTATTCATTTTATTTTAAAAATTTGGTTAATATCTTTATTCCAAACTCCTTTATACTTTTTTATTAAAACATCCGCTGCAGTTTCACCATTTTGAACCATATTTAATAAGGGATCTAAATATTGTGTTTCAGTTATCCCTTTTTTGTCTTTAAAATTTCTTCTTTGAAGACCTTTAAATGATATTTTTAGTAAATCATTAGCAATATCAATTATTTTAGAATTCCCTATCATTCCATTTAAACCAAGTTTAGCTGCAGACATTCTAGCTTCATTTAATAAATTAACATCCATAAACTTTTTCGATATGTAAAAAGCATCATCTAAACTTTTATTATCATACAAAAGACCTACCCAAAAAGCTGGTAAAGCACAAATTCTATTCCATGGACCACCATCTGCACCTCTCATTTCTAAATATTGTTTTAGTCTTACTTCAGGAAATGCAACTGTAACATGATCTTCCCAATCAGATAAATTTGGAAATTTACCTTCAAAACCTTCAAGTTTTCCTTCCATAAATTTTGAAAATGATTTTCCAGATGTATTATGATATTTTCCTTTATCGTAAATAAAATACATTGGCACAGACAATAGATATTTAGCCCAAAGTTCATACCCAAAATTTGAACTAAAAACAACCTCAGGAAATCCTGATCTTTGATGATCTGTATCGCACCAAGTGTAAGCTCTTAAAGATAAAAACTCACTTAAATGACCTTTAATGAAGGGAGAATTTGAAAATAAGGCTGTAGCTATAGGCTGAAGAGCAAGTGAAGTTTGAAACTTTTTAACCATATCTTTTTCGCTTGAATAATCAAGATTAACCTGGATAGTACAAGTTCGTATCATCATATCTATTCCTAAATCGCCAACTTTAGGCATATGATTTTTCATAATTTCATAACGATTTTTTGGCATCCAATTTATCTGATCTCTATCCCAAACTGGGTCAAAACCCAATCCAAGCATTATAAAATCAAGTTCTTCTGCAATTTTTTGCATTAGTTGTAAATGAACTCCTGCTTCACTACATGTCATATGTAAATTTTTTAAAGGTGCTCCAGATAATTCAAATTGTCCACCTGGTTCAAGAGAAATTGAAGAACCAGATTCGTGTTTTAAACCGATCAGATTGTTATTTTCAATTATTGTTTTCCATTGTTTATCTTTAGCAATTTTATTTAGGATGGATCTAATACCATTAGAATCATCATAACTTAATCTTTTAAAATTACTTTTTTTGAATAAAAACTTCTCGTGTTCAGTTCCAATTCGCCATTCNTNAATAGATTTTTCNCCATTTTCAAACCATTGACAAATTTTTTTAAAATCTAATGTTTGTTTACTNTCCATTTTGTTACTTCCAATTATTTTTAATANATAATTTTGTAACTTGAGCATATTAAATTTAAATAAGATAAGCCAACTATTGTTGCTGTTTCTGATCTTAATANTGTGTGNCCAAAACTTATAGGAAATATAAATTTATTCNTTTTTAACATTTCATTCTCTTTAACAGAAAAACCTCCCTCNGGACCAATTAACAAAGAAGATTTAACAAAATTTTTTTGATAAAGCATANTTATATTTTTATTTTTTTTNAAACTCTCATCAGCATATAAAATACTCCTTTTTTTATTCCAACCTTTTATCAAAGCTTCTAATGTTAACAGCTTATTTATTTCTGGTATTGAAATTCTATTAGATTGTTCGCTAGCTTCCTTAGCTATATTTTCTAGTCTTTTAATATTTATATCTCTGAGAGATGATCTATCAGTTAAAATTGGAAAAATTTTTCTGATACCTAATTCTGTGGCTTTTTGAATAATAAAATCGATTTTATTTTTTTTTACTAATGAAAAAACTAGATNNTTGTCATTAATAGTNTCTTTATTAGACCTTTTTTGAATAACTTTTAGAGNNATTTCATTTTTGCGTATNTCTACTATTTCAGTAAGATATTCACCATCCTTTTCATTAAATAAAATGATATTATCATTTTCTTTGCACCTCATTACATTTTTTAAATAGTGTGAATCTTTTTGATCTAAAATAATTATTTTTTTTAAANAAAGTTTTTNATTACAAAATAATCTAATTGTTTTTTTTAATTTAGCTTTCATACTAATTGTTAATATATACCATATGAATTAATTATAAGTATTTAACAGAAATTATGAAACCAAAAACAGATATACCTCAAAATGGCTGGTGGAATATANTTCCAAAAAGNTATNATAAATGGTTAAGATTAGGCAGGTTTGATCGNCCTATTGGAAGTTGGCTTTTGTTATTACCAAGTCTTTGGACTATACCAATTTTTTTAAATTCAGTTTCACAAATANTTGAAATTTNTTTAATCTTTATTATAGGTTCTTTTTCAATGAGAGCGGCTGGATGTATAATTAATGATCTTTGGGACAAAGATATTGACAAAAAAATTTCTAGAACTCGAAAANGACCTATTGCTAGTGGCGAAATATCCATTAAATCAGCATTTATATTTTTAATAATTCTTTTATTAATATCTCTAATATGCCTACTACACTTAAATAAATTTACATGGATTGTTGCTNTATCATCGATTCCATTNATTATAATATATCCATTAGCAAAAAGATTTACAAAATGGCCTCAATTTGTTTTAGGAATAACTTTCAGTTGGGGTGTTCCAACTGCATGGGCTGCAACAAATGCAGATTTTAATATTGGTCTTTTATTCCTTTATGTGGGGACTGTATTTTGGATAATTGGATATGATACAATTTATGGTTACCAAGATAAATTTGAAGATAAAATACTTAATATTCATAATACTGCAATAACCGCAGAAAATTATTTAACAAATTTTATGCTATTCTTCTACATGACTTCAATTTTAAGTTTTCTATTTGCAGGTCTCTTTCTTAAAATTCACTTAGGTTGGTACATTGGATTATTTTTTATGTTTATTCACTTTATAATTCAAATAAGAAAATTAAAAATCATAGATAGATATGAAGCATTAAAATTATTTAAATCAAATAAAAATGCTGGCATTTTTTTAACAATTGGATCTTTATCTAAGTTTTTANATTTGGTCTAAAATATAAATCTACTAANACCATATGAGGAAAAGTTAAAGCAGCAAGNCCTATAAAAGTCACTTTAATTAAAGAATGATCAAANGAACTTGAGTGAATTAANTATAGAAGGCTTAGAATACCTAAANCCCATGTNAAAAAAGTAAAAAACAAAAATAAATTCTTAATATATTTNTCAGATAAATTATTTTTTAATGATGGGAGTATTCTTTTGACATGGTTAAAACTNTGAATAAAGCAAAAATAAAATGAAAATGCAAANATTGGACTTGTTGTTAAAATNATTACAGTTGATATTATTATCCTCANGATATAATTTTTTTTAAATTCTTTNTAATTAACAAAACAATGCAATGGTAATAATATTAACCATAAAATAGCACCGTATTCTAAAATTAACCANATATTCTCTGTTTCNTTGTTATATACAAGAATTTGGTAAATTAAATCTACCTCTTCAAAATTTAAAAAACTAATACCAAAAATTATTAANCCNCCATTTATATAAGCTGATAACAAACATTTATAACTTTTTGACCAATTNATGTCACCCANGCCAAAATGAAGGATACTTATAAATAAGAACACNGTTAAAACAAATTGTGGAAACAAAAACCATGTAAAAGCTACAATCAGGGATATTAAAAGATAAAATATAATAAAAATAAATTTTGATTTTAAGTCTTTATAATAACCTAATGTCATCGCAATTGAAGCGTCGAAGGCACCATGAGGAACTCCAAAAATAAAAATTAATAATAAAGATATGTAATCTAAAAACCCTAACATAAATTAATTTTTAANTTCTTCTAAAACTAAGCAAGATTGAAAATAAAAACAAAATTTTTGGTAANGAATATATAATTTTTATCCATGTTTTCGCTTGTGGTTTACCATTCATAAATAGAGCCATTTCGTCTCCTGATAACCTTTTAGTCATTTTATAGAAAACNTCTGGAAAAATTTTAGGGTTTATTTCCAAAGCCTTNATAAAAACTTTATCCATGAATAAAATAAATTTATTATGTATAATGTTATTTATTTTAGAGTTATTNTTTAATTGATATATAATGTTATTTATTTGTTGTTGAATNTAAATAAAGGTATAACCAGACGAAGGTCTAGTTGCACCTCCTCTAGTTCCAATACTAATAGAATTATCTTTTTGAATATTTATATAATACATAGGAATAACCCCTTTTTCTTCTTTTAAAATTCTAAACGAATCTATTTTAAAATTCTTTTTCAAATAAGAATTAATCGCACCGATATAAAATTTTTTATTTTCTACATTTTTAGAAAATATTGTTGATTCAACCAGAGCCTCATTTTCTGAAAAAGGAATTAAATATATAAAATGCAGGCCTTTGGATTGGTCACATCTAAAGTCCATTAAGATTATAGTAGAAGGATCAAATTTTGTTTCAATAGTTTTTATTCTTAAACCTAAAAAATGTTGCAATAAATTATCCTTAGTTAGTTCTACACGTCTACTATCAAAAAAATAATCTCCTTCAATTTTTTTTTCATTTGCAAAATAATTTGAATCAATTTCATTAACATTTTTTTTTATCAACTTCACTTTGGATTTATTTATTTTACTACTACAAAATTTTATCCATTTACTTTTGTTTATTAAACAATATGGATGTTTACTAGAATGAAATGTTTTTTCATTAGTATTATTTATAACTTTCCACCGGTACCATTTTAAACAGATTTTATCAAAATCCTTTGAAATATCATCCTTCCAAAAACCCCAATAATGATCTTGATTTTCGATAATTGATCCTGAGTAAAAACTAAAAGATGCATTTTTAACTTCACTTGATCGTCTTACAAAAGAAAAACCAGCACAACCTCCCCCAAATATATTTATATTTTTTCTTTTCATAAAATTTCTTTTAAATGTTTATGTAAATTTTCATTATGCTTTGGATATTTAAACTTCAAAGAAAGGCAAACATTCAAATAAGCTTTTACTGAAATTTTAAATTTTTCGAAGCTGGTTGTAAATATTCTTTTTTTATGCCAGCTATAATTTCTCTTTTTTAATTTGATACCAATTTCTCTATAAACATTTGAAGCTATTGCAATTGCAACTCTGATCTTAAATGTTAAAAAAACTAGGCCATCATTACCACTTTTATAATACAAATCAGAAATATTTAAAATTGTTTTTATAGCATTCTCTATTATAAGATGATCGTCATGTTTATCATCTTTAGAAATGTCTAGAATTTGTTCAGGACTTAAGTTTTTTATTAATTGACCCGGCAAGTAACGCCTGTTTAACTCAGCATCTTCTTTGATATCTCTTAATATATTTGTAAGTTGCATACCTATACCTAAATCGACAGCGAATTTATAAGAATAATTATTTCTACATTCTAAAGCTATACACATTAACACGCCAACTGTACCTGCAACCTTATAACAGTACAAAATTAGTTGCTTTTCATTTTCTATTCTAACTTGTTGTTGGTCAAAGATTAATCCATCAATTAAATCAATAATTTTACTTTTTGCTAAATCACAATTTTTTAAATAATTTGGAACAAATATTTTATGCTTTTCTAATTCATTATATTTATTTTTTTTNAATAGTTCTAAAATATTATTTAATATTTTAANATTATCAGATTTTGTTTTTGTATCGGCTATATCATCGAGCAATCTACAAAAAGAGTATAACTCAGCACACCTNTTTAAATATTTTTTTGGTAATAAGTGTCCAGCCCAATAAAAACTTTTTCCATTTTTTTTAAGGNTTTCTAAAGAATTACTCATTTACTATAATGTTTTCGACTACTTTTGCTGATGACAAAACACCTGGAATTCCTGCACCAGGATGAGCTCCAGATGCTGCAAAATAAAGATTTTTTATATGAGGATCTTTATTATGATATCTAAACCATGCAGATTGTAAAAATATAGGCGCAATAGAAAACCCTGATCCATGCATTGATCTATAATCTTTTTTAAAATCTTCCGGTGTCATGTAAAAATCATTGCAAATTGTTTCCNNTANACCTGGTAAAATAGTTTTATCTAAACTTTCAACTATTCTTNCTTGTAACTTTTTACCTTCTNTCTTCCAATTAACATTACCTTGCAAATTTGGNACAGGGCACAAAACATAAAAACTATCACAACCTTTGGGTGCAAAAGATTTGTCTGTAGCAGTAGGTCTATGAATATATAAAGAAAAATCTTNAGCTAATATTTTTTTATCAAAAATATCATTTAGTAAACCTTTAAACCTTTTTCCCATCCATATCGTATGATGAGCTATTTTTGGATATTTTTTTTTAGTTCCAAAAAAGAGCACAAACATGCCCATAGAATACTTAGTAAAAAANTCAGGTAAAAATTTCTTCCTTTTCAAAATATTTTTACATCTTAAAATTTCTTTATAGAATGTAGGTGGGTCACCATTAAAAATTAACTTATCACATTTATATTTTCTTCCATTAGTATCTTCAATTGAGATTATTTTATCTCCATCTAGATTAACCCTTGAAATGTCTACATTTGTCTTGATATNNANATNATNTCTTCTCATTANGCTNTTTAATTCTATAATTATCTTGCCGGTTCCNCCCATGCAAAAATAAACACCCCAATTTCTCTCTAAATAGTGAATTAANGCATAGATTGACGTTGTATTAAAAGGATTACCACCTACTAACAAAGGATGNATTGAAAAAGCTGACTGTATTTTAGGNTTTTTTAAATAATTTTTAACTAACTGAGAAACTGTTAAATAACCTTTAAGCCTTATTAAAGATGGAATTTGTTTAAACATAAACCAAAANGAAGTNAATGGCTTATCNGCTAGTTTAGTAAAACCTACATCAAATATNTTATTAGACATTTTAAGAAGTTTATCATAACCCTTTGCNTCATCTTTAGAAAATTTAGCTATTTCTTTTTTTGTAGCAAGAATTGTTTTACAATAGTCAAAATATGTATTGTCATAGAAGTAAAATCTNTACCANGGATCAAGAGGAACAAAATTTAAATATTTTTCTCTCTTTTCTCCAAATAAACTATAAAGTTCNTCAAACATAAATGGAGCTGTGATTACTGTTGGTCCAGCGTCATGTTTAAAACCTCCAGATTTAAAAACTTGAGCCCTTCCTCCAATTTCACTTAATTTTTCAATTATTGTAACATTATGACCTAGTGCTTTTAATCTNAGTGCGCTTGCTATACCGCCAAAACCAGAACCTACAATAATTGAATTAATTTTTTCTTTATTTTTCATTTGGTCTTATAATAACTANNTTTTTATAAAAAAAAAGCCAGTCCTAACGGACTGGCTTAAAAAANATTTATATATGTTTAAGCTTTAGCAGTAGAATCTGCTGCTGCCCATATAGCTAGACAAAAACCAATTTTGTTAAGCACATCAGCAATGTTGTAAATCATATTTAAACTATTAGCATCTGCGCCGCCAGCCATGTAACCTACAAAATAACCGATTGGATAAATTGCCCAACCAATTGTTACAATCCATCTCATAGTCGCAAAACCTGATTGAACTGAAGCTGGTGCATCCGATGCACTGACTTTACCGGCTTCGCCTGCAAATATCTCATACAATATGTATATCCAACCTGCCATACCTATTACAAATCCTAGAGTAGCATTTATAAAACCTGCTTCTCCAAGGTATCCACCAAGAAGCATGATTACAGATCCAATAAACAATCTCCAGAAAACACCCATTGCAATAGAAGTACATGCAGCAAGAATGATGTAAAATTCAATCATTTGAAGTGGTACTGTTATAATCCAGTCAACATATCTAAATACAGTAGGTGATGCTCCAGTAGAAACCCAAACATCTCTCATGTAAAAATAATGGACTGCTGCGACCATACAGACTAAGCCACCAACTACCAATGATGTTCTCCACTTTCCTTCAAACCTAAGAGACTCTAGGAAAAAGAATGTAGCTGCTGCTACCATAGCTATAGAAATAATCCAAAAAGTTATACCTACTGGATCTGTAGGCTCTAGATTGCCGGAAGCAAAACTTAGAGTTGGTAGTCCAGCAAAAAATACTGCTGGCAATATATATTTTAAAAATTTGAACGACATTAAGGTCCTCCCCTATAAAGTTAAAATTCGCTCGAAATTAGAAATAGTCTAATTTCCGATGAGAATATGTGCTAAATTGTAATGAATCAACGATTAAAACAACAATTTAGACAAGATAAACTAAAAAAAAATTTAAGCTATTGTATTTATTAAATAATTTATTTTCAAAAAAAAATAATTAATTTTCTTGATTTTTATTTTTTTTTTCTTTCATCGAGTAAAAATTACTACATGTTCTATATAAACTTAGCCTAATATACTAAATGATGAATTTTAGACATAATTAATTTAAGTATTTTTAAAAAATATTAGTTCCATTAACATTGATTTTTATAACTTTCCAATATTTATGTTTTGGTAAAATACTTTTATTTAGCATTTTTTTAATTAATTTTAATCTTTTAGTCTTATGAGATATCAATTCTTTTAACCATTTTTCTAACCCAATTTTACCTTTTGTTTCTTGAAAATTTAACTTAGTTAATGCCTCATATTCATCTATAGATAAAAAAGTGTTTTTATTTGATTTAATTTTTTTTAGTCTTAATGGAAAATCTCCTTCAAAAGTATAAATACCTTTTGTTGAAACATATCCAAAAATAGGGCCGGAATAATCCACCTCTTTTAAAACAACTGAAGATTTATCTAATTCTACAAAATCATAGGCTATTCCAACCCCCTCTGAAAGATGCATAATATTTAACTGTTCTTCAGTTAACCAGAGTAAATTTAAGTCAGCATCAGAACCTTCTTTTGGCCATTGAGTTGCTGGAATTGATCCATAAACAGAAATTGAAGCTGCATATACAATTTCAGAATTATATAATTTTGCAGGTGTTACACAAAGATCTTGTTGCAGGCCGAATTTATTTTTTAATTGATATGGAGATCTATTTGAACCTATAGATATAATAGGAATCCTTTTTTTTAATGATGTGTGAATACCATTATAAAATTTACCGTTTTTGAAAGTATATGAGTTTTCCGGTGAGTCATAAGGATAATTAATTGCTTTTTCAAACCAATTATATTCTGGGAAATATTTTAAATCATTAACATTAAAACATTTCATTNTTATAAACCTAATTTTTCATCAAAACCAAATCTTAAGTTCATGCACTGAATAGCTGCACCCGAAGCNCCTTTGCCAAGGTTATCAAAATTTACAGAAATAATTAATTGCTGCTTTTTATCATTTTTAAAAATATTAATCTCAACATTATTTGAATTAATAATTAGATTTGGTTTGTAAAAACCATTTGAAAATTCAATGCTCTTATGAAATTTTGATACAATAAATTGTTGATCTTTATAAAAATTACGAAAGATATCTTGAATTTCAAAAAAACTGGCTTCTTTTACAAAATCATCTTTGTTTAAAAAAATATTTACTATCATTCCTTGATAGAAGTTTGCTACTGATGGCAAAAAAATTGGATCTTTTTCTAAATTACTATGAAATTTGATCTCAGGTAAATGTTTATGATTTAAATCCAATCCATAATAAAAGAATGGAGTATTTGAATTTTTTTGGTATTCAATTAATTTTTTTCCTCCTCCGCTGTACCCGCTTACCGCTTGAACTATAAATTGATGAGAATTTAATATTAATCCTTTATTTGTTAATGGATAAATTAACAGATTTGCTCCACTAGCATAACACCCTGGAATTGCAATTTTATTAGAATTTTTTATTTTATTTCTATATTCGTTTGACAATTCTGGTAAACCATAACTCCATTCTCTAGAAGTTCTATGTGCAGTTGATGCATCAATAAAAATTGGACAATGTTCTTTTAACTCTTTTCCTAATGCCACAGTTTCTATTGAAGCTACATCAGGCAAACATAAAAAAACTAAATCTGCCTCTTTCATCAAAATTTTCTTTGCTGACAAAGATTTTCGATTTTTAGATTTTATTTTGAGTAATTCTATATAGGGATGATTTTCTAATCTTTCATAAATTTGAAGTCCCGTAGTCCCCTCTTCTCCATCAATAAAAATTTTTTTTTTCATACAAGTGCCTAAAATTATTGAAAGTGCTATAACATTACATAGATAATATTATTATATATTAAAAGTGTTAAAATGAAAACAATCGAACCAAGTGAAATAATTTCTTTATTATTGGATAAATCAAAAAAATATGGATCTACTGATGCAGAAGTGATTCTAACAAAAAATTTTGGGAAAAATTTGTCTTTTAGAAATGGCACTGAAGAAAAACTTGAGGAATTTAATAGCTTTAATGTTGGCATAAGAGTATTCCGTGGAAAAAAATATTCTGTTCTTTCAACGAATAAAATAGATGAAAATTCATTACTTAAATTATCAGAGAATGCAAATGAAATTGCAAAAGTTTCTCAAGAAGACAAATTGAGTTTTGTTGCAACAAAGGAAGATCACAAAATTTATCCTGTTAATGAAAAGATTAGAATTAATCCATATGATGATTATCAACCTTCTATTCTTCGGATGAAAACAAAGGCACAAGAAACAGAAAATCATGCTCTAGAAACTTCTAACAAATTAATTAGTGATGGTGTACAAGTAAGTTGGTCTAAATCGCAAATCTACTATTCAAATAGTAATGGATTTTACAATACGCGTAAAAAATCAATAAATACAAACTCATTAACTTTAATTACCTCTAAATNTGATAAAATGGAAAGAGATTACCATTATTCATCAAAAGTATTTTTCAATGACCTCGAAGAAACTGCATCAATAGCAAATAAAACTGCTGAAAAAGTTCTTAAAAAAATTGGCTCGTCAAAACCTCCTACTGGTAAATATCCTATTATTTTTGAACCAAGGGTATCTAGATCAATTCTCAATCACATAGTTTTAGCNCTTAATGGTTCTTCAATTGTTAATGGTACAAGTTTTCTTAAAGGGTGTATAAATGAAAAACTATTTAATGAAGAAATAAACGTAATTGACAATCCGCATATACTAAAGGGTCTTGGATCAAAACTTTTTGATGCAGAAGGTCTGGGAACGAAAAAAATAGACCTTATTTCAAATGGAATTGTAAAAAACTATCTTTTAAATTTATCCACAGCTAAACAACTAAATTTAAAAACAAATTGCAATGCTGTAAGAAATTTAAGCTCACCACCAAGTACTGGGATTACTAATGTTTTGATAAGNCCAGGAAAAACTTCTGAAATGGAGATGATAAATAATATTTCAAATGGATTTTATGTTACAGAACTTTTAGGTTCCAGTGTATCTTTAATCACAGGTGATTATAGCAGAGGAGCAAACGGGTTTTGGATTAAAAATGGAGTAATTTCATACCCAATATCAGAGGCAACGATAGCTGGAAATCTAAAAGATATGTTTCTTAAAATGTTGCCAGCAAGTAATTTAGATATCAACTCCACTATATCTGCTCCTAGTATTTTTATTGATGAAATGACAATTGCAGGAGGTTCTAATTCCAAGTGACAACCTGAAGCTAGTTAGATATTGGTATGAAATGATGCTCACTGATCATGGATTTCTAAGATTAATATATAATAATTTTCATAAAATTGACGATAAAATGTATAGATCTAATATGCCGACACCTGGTAGAATTAACGAATATAAAAAGCTTGGTATCAAAACTATTATTAATCTTAGAGGTGGAAAAAAAGATGGTGGTTGGTATTTNGAAAAAAGAGCATGTGAAGAAAATGGATTAGAGCTTGTCAATTTAGTAGCAAGGTCACGTGCNGCTCCAGATAAAAATATGATTATCAAGGCAAATACTGTTTTTAAAGCAATAAAATACCCTGCCTTGATCCATTGCAAGTCTGGGGCTGACAGAGCAGGGATCATGTCTTTTCTCTTTAAAGTAATATACAAGAAAGACGATCCTGAAATTGCTAAAAAACAACTTTCTTTAAAGTATCTTCATATAAGACATGCCAAAACTGGGATTTTAGACGCTTTTTGTGATCTTTATATCTCATATTACAAATCCAACAAAAACCCTGACTTTATGTATTGGGCCAGAAATATTTATAACCCAGATAAACTAGAAAAAAACTTTAAAGAGAATAAATTAATCGAAAAATTAATTTCAAATGTACTTAAAAGAGAATAATGACTAATTAAACCCTCACAATTTTGGAACTAGAAATCTTAATTTTTTGTACTTTTTTTCTTAATTGATAATTATCATGAGAAATGTATAAGCATGTTTTATTTTCACTTAATTTGATTACAGATTTTAAAATATTCTTTGAAGTTTTTTGATCTAATGCACTTGTAACTTCNTCCAATAATAAAATTTTTGCATCTTTTAAAAATGCTCTTGCAATTGATATCCTTTGTTTTTGACCACCTGATAAAGTGCTNCCAGACTCNCCAATGATCGTTTCATAACCCTTTTTTTGATTTTCTATAAAATCNTGTATATTNGCTAGTTTAGCAGCTTTTACAACTTCAGCTTTAGAGGCGTTCAGTTTTCCTAAAGATATATTATTGTAAAAAGTATCATTATAAATCATAGTATCTTGACTTACTAAACTTATATTTTGTCTTAAAGATAAAAGACTATACTTTTTGATATCAATCCCATTNATTAAAACGCTTCCCTTTTTAGGGTCTATAAATCTACTAATTAAATTGAAAATTGTAGATTTACCACTTCCGCTTTGACCAATAATTTGTATTTTAGAACTATTAGTTATAAAGGATATATTATCTAGAATGATTTTGTTTTTTTCATAAAAAAAACTTACATTTTTAAATTGAATTACAGGATTTTGAATAATTTTTAAAATTTTTATATTATCAGTTCTAAATTTTTCAATTTTAGGATCTTCACTTAATTGATCGTAAATCCTTTTCAAAGCACTTAAACCNTCTTGTAAAATTGTATTAAATGTTCCTAAAGCTCTTGCTGGTTGAGCTAACATCAAAAGTGCAGTCATAAACCCTATAACACTACCAGTTGTCATATGACCAGTATCAATCCTGTAACTTGCTATCAATATTACAAAAGCAGCTGCAAATCCACCTAATACCTCGAGAAGAGGTAAAACTTTAGCTCTCCCTTTTATAAGTTCATATAAACTTATAAATAAATTATCTAAAGATTTATTTATTCTATTTTTTTCAACTTTTTCTAAGGAATATGACTTAATCATCGAAATATTTTTAAAAACTTCAGACAAAAAGGATGTTAAACTTTCCATTTTTTCCTGTAAAGTTAAAGCAAAGTATCTTTGTTTTTTTCCAATTTTTATGATGGGTTTCAAGGCAAGAGGGTATATAGATAAAACAATAAGAGCTAAAACCCAATCTAACCAAATAAGATAAATTATTAAAATGATAATTGTTATAACGTCTCGTATTAAATTATTTAAAGATCTTTCAATTCCATCTCTTATTAGATTAACGTCATTCATTATTCTTGAAATATGATTTCCCGAAGAATTTTTTTTAATTATCTCTAGATCAGAAAATAATAAATGAGCAGATAATTTTTTTTGAATTTCAACGCTAACCTTTAGAGTAATCTTTGATACTTGTTTTATTTGAAAAAACATTGCAATTCCTCTGATCGAGGCAGTTAAAGCAATTATAACAGGCAGAAAGAACCAAGAAAACTCATTTTTTGTAAAATTATCAAAGACTTTTTGTATTATAAATGGATAAATTGAAGTAGTTAAACTTACAATTAGTAGAAGAATAAAACAAATTAATATGTCAAATTTTTTGTTAACAAAAAAATCCTTTACGATTTTTTTAATCAATTCAAAATTTTTTAATTTTTTTTTGTTCATTTCTAATATGTATACAATATATTAATTAATTAATAAAAATGTAATTGTAATAACATGAAATTTATAAAAAGAATTAGTAAAAATAAAATAGGACAAAAGCTTCTTGGATATCTAGTATTTTTAATTACAAGTCTTACTTACAAATCAATTTCATGGACAACATTAAATAAAAAAAATAAATATAAATATGACAAAAACGAACCTATTATTTTTTGTACATGGCATAATAGACTTTACTGTGGACCATATTTATTGCCAACTAAAGAATTAGTTATTAATGCTCTTCAATCCTCTCATTCTGATGGTATGATGACAGATGTTTTGTTTAAACTGATAGATATGAAAATAATTTATGTATCATCCAAACAAAAAGGAGCTAGCGCATTTATCAAGATGATTAAATCAATTGAAAAAGGTGAAAGTATAGCTATTACACCTGATGGTCCAAAAGGACCAAAAGAAATTATTAAAGAAGGAATAATTAAACTTGCACAAACTACAGGTGCTCCTATTGTTCCGTTATTCTGGAGAGTTAAAAAATTTAAATTATTAAATTCGTGGGATAATTTCATAATACCCTATCCTTTTTCAAAAGGAGTTTACATATTTGGTGAACCAATACACATTGAAAGAAAAATCTCTAAGAAAAAGTACATTGAATTAAAAAAATCAATTCAAAATAAATTTAATAAACTTACAAAAGAACTAGAGGAATATAATTTTGAAAAAGAGTAAGAGTTAATTTAATGACATATATAATTTATAATTTTTTGTGGAGATTAATTGATTATTTTCTATCAAGTTATCTTAATTATAGAGTTAAAGTAGGAAAAGAAAATCAATCAAGATTAAATGAAAGGTTTGGAAAATCGTCAATCTCAAAAATAAATAAAAAAATGATATGGCTACACGGTTCTAGTGTTGGAGAATCCGTTGCTGCTCTTGCTTTAGCAAACTCAATGTTAAAAATTGGTTTTAAAAAAAAAGAATTTCATTTTCTTATTACAACTAACACTCTTACTTCATCAAATTTTGTTAATAATAAAATTAAAGATGGTTTTCCAGGAATACATCAATTTAACCCCTTTGATCACCCAAAATATGTCGAGAGATTTTTAAATTATTGGAAACCTGAAATGGCTATTTTTATGGAATCTGATTTCTGGCCAAATTTAATTTGTAAATCATCAGATCACAACATTCCAACAATTTTAGCTTCTTCACAAATGTCAAAAAAATCATCTAGATTTTGGAAAGGTTTAGGAAATGGTTTAGCTAAAAAAGTTTTTAAAAGCATAGACCTTGTTCTAGCTGTTGATCCAGTGAATGCAGAATTATTTAAAAACTTAGGAACAAAAAGAGTACGAAGTCTTACTAGTCTAAAATCGATTGCTGATAAACCAAAAATTAATGTGGAATATATAAAACAATTAAAAGACTGTCTTAAAAATAAAAGTATACTTTTAGCTGCATCAACACATGCTGGAGAAGAAGAAATTTTAATACAATTAGCAAATAATTTAAGAAGTAAAGGAATTAATAATTCTCTAACTATTATAGCTCCACGACATATAAAAAGAAGNAAANATATAAAAAAACTAATATTGAANGCAGGATATGATGTTAAATGTAGAAGTAATAACGAGCTACCTTCAAAAAGTGATTATTTTTATTTAGCTGATACNATGGGTGAAATGGGATCTCTGATTGAAATTTCAAATCTTGTTTTTGTGGCAGGTTCTTTAGTAAAAAAAATTGGAGGNCATAACCCTGTCGAAGCAGCTAATTTTGGTAAAGCTGTTATAATGGGACCATATACAGAAAAATGTAATGCTCAAATAAACGATTTGTTATGGTCAGGTGGTGCAGTAAAAATAGAAATGACTAAAAATTTTAAAAATATTTTTATAGAAAAAGTTATCTCTTTACTTAATCAGCCTTTGATATTAGAGGATATGGGTAAGAATGCTCTTGAAGCATATGGTTACGCTCAATTAAGAGCGGATGAAGCAAGTGAGAATTTGTTAAAAATTTATAATAATAGAAACCTTATTTTATGAATTTTTTAANTAAATTATGGTATTCTAATTTTTTATTATACAAAATTATTTCTNTAGGTCTTTTTCCTTTATCTTTATTATGGATATTCATTGATCAATTAAAATTTTTTTTAATAAAGCCATATTTGTCTACGTTAAAAATAATTTGCATAGGCAATGTAAATGTTGGAGGGACTGGTAAAACACCGATAGCAATATTTATTTTTAAAACTTTAAAAAAAATGGGTTATAAACCTGTTTTTTTGACATCAGGATATAAAGGTAAAATATCTANACCATCCATAGTTAAATCAAACAAACTTTTATTTGGTGATGAAGCNTTAATTTTAAAAACAGTAGGACCAACAGTCATTTCAAAAAATAGATTAGAAGGTGTNAAATTTATTGAAAATTTATGTTTACAAAAAAAAAANTACAATGTCATTATTATGGATGATGGGTTGCAAAATTATTCTATAAAGAAAACGTTATCTTTCTTAACAATAGACCGAAATTTTTTATTTGGAAATGGATTTTGTATTCCTTCAGGGCCTCTTAGACAACCTTTTGTTTCATGCAAAAAAAATATAGATAAAATCATTTTAACCGGTAATAAAAGCTTAAAAAAAAAATATAGATGTTTTGATTATAGTGTTTTCAATAGTTACATAAAAGTTAATAAAAATAATGCAAAAAACAATTACTTCGCTTTTTCTGGTATAGGAAATAATCTAAAATTCTTTCAAACTCTTGAGGATGCAAACTTTAACATTGTTAAAACAAAACAATTTATTGATCATCACATTTACAAAGAAGATGAGATTGTTAATCTTATAAAAACGGCAAGTGATAAAAAGCTTAAATTAATTACAACTGAAAAAGATTTTGTTAAAATACCTGAAAAATATCATTCTAAAATTAATTGTATAAAAATGAAAATTGAATTTGATAAACATGATTTTATTGAATTACAATTACTATTAAAAAAGAAGTTAAATGTCTGATCCTTTATCATATAAATTAAAAAAGAAGTTTGATAGATATATACATGACCCAATTATTGCAATTGTTATCTTGCCTTTTTTTGTAATATTAAAAATTCTACCATATAAAATCTCATCTTTTATTTGTGGTTGTCTATTGTTTTTAATTGCTCCATTCTCAAAATATCAAAAAAGAGTTTTACATAATCTGAACATTGCTTTTCCAAAAAAAAGTAAAAGAGAAAAAATCCAAATTTCAAAACAATTTTGGTTTAATTTTGGTCAAATTATTGGAGAATTACCTCATATTGATAAGTTAATAAACTCAGAAAAATTAGTAACCATAGGACATGAAAAAATTCAAAATGGTCCTGCAATTTTGATAGGTGCACATTTAGCAAATTGGGAATTTTTATTAAGAGTTGGAGAAGTTTCAGGTAGACGTGTAGGCTTTGTATACAGGCCTATAAATAATTGGATTTTGAATAAATTACAATTTGCTAGAAATAGTAAAATTGATGCAGATTTTTTTAAAAAAGGACGTTTAGCGGCTATTGGTATGGCTAATAAATTGAAGAATGGCGAAGTAATTGGTTTAACAAATGATCAAATTTTAAGAGAAGGTATTATGGTTCCATTTTTTGGTAAAAAAGCACCCACCCCACATGCGGCTGCGATCATGTCTCTAAAATGGGATGTTCCTATCTTTATGGTAAGACTAGAGAGAATAGATATGTTCAATTTTAAGATGACTATTGAAGATGAAATTAAAATTAAAACAAACAAAAAATTTGATGATAAAGTTTATAAATTAACTGAGGTTATTTCTCAACGGATAGAACAATGGATTATTGAAAGACCTGAACAATGGTTATGGGCTCATAGAAGATGGGGAAAATGATTAATTATTTAGAAATTTAATTTTTGCTGTTCCATCAATAAATTGAATTTTACCTTCTTTATTTTTAATATCCTTTTTTTTTTTTATTATATTGTTTTTATTATCTAGAATTATTCCAAAACCTTTATCTAAATTTTTTTCATAACTATTTGCTTCAAGCAATTTCACTTGAGAATTTAATATAAATACTTTTTTTTCAATTATTGTTTTAGATAAATTTATGTATTTTAAACTCAATAAATTAAGATTATTATGATGGTCTTTCATCAATATAATTGGTGCCTGAAGTAAATTAGACTGAAAATTAAAGTTTATTTTACAGTCATTAATTTTTGTACTTATTAAATAGTGTAAATTTTTTATGCTAAAATCAAACTTTTGTTGTTTATGGTTTAACACATCTTTTGGTTTACTTAATCTTTTAGAACTTAATAAATTTCTGAGATTTTCAATATGATTTTGAAAAGCAACAAATTTTCTAGAAGATAGATCATTTATTTTCCTTTTCAAGTCGGTTAATACTGGCACAGAAATTTCTGCTGCTGCAGAGGGTGTTGGTGCTCTTAAATCACTAACGTAATCTAGTAAAGTTGTGTCAGTTTCATGCCCAATAGCAGAAATTATAGGAATTTTACTTTTATATGTTGCTATAATCACGTTTTCTTCATTAAATCCCCAGAGGTCTTCAACACTTCCACCACCTCGGGCTACAATTATAACATCTATATCAGATAGAATTTTTTCAAATTTTAATTGATTAATTTTATTGATTGCATTTGAAACTTCCTTTGCAGAGTTTATCCCTTGAACACTAACTGAAAATAGATAAATTTTTAGAGGAAATCTATTTGAAATTCTATTAATTATATCATTTATAACAGCTCCTGATGAACTTGTTACTACAGCTATAGATCTTGGTAAAAAAGGTAGTTTTTGTTTTTTCTTATTATCAAAATAACCTAATTTCAAATATTTTTTCTTTCTTTCTTCAAATAATTTTAGTAATGCACCTTCCCCTGAAATTTCAATTGAATCTATAATAATTTGATATTTTGACTGTCCTGAAAATGTTGTTATTTTACCAGAACAAATTATCTCTAATCCTTCTTCAAGATTAATTTTAATTTTTGATAAATTATATCTCCATATGACAGCTGATAAAATTGCATTTTCGTCTTTTAAATTAAAATAAATATGACCAGAAGATGGAAAAGAAGGTTTTGAAATCTCACCTTTTATTTTTACAAAGGAATAACTTTCTTCTACTAATTTCTTGATTGAAGAAGATATTTCAGTTACTGAGAAAATAGAATTACTTAAATCAAAATAATTATTTGGCATAATTAAACTCTATGTCATATTTTGATAAATAAAAACAACTTTGGAAATAAATTTATGAATATTTTAATTGTCGGAAGTGGGGGAAGAGAACACGCAATAGCTAGATCTGTAAAAAACTCTCCCTTAACAAAAAGATTAGTTGTAGCGCCTGGCAATCCAGGAATAGCAAATTTAGCAGAATGTAAAAAAATTGAAGTTGATGATATACAAGGCATTTGTAAATTAGCCAAAAATATTAAAGCTGATTTAGTTATAATAGGGCCTGAGATTCCTCTTGTAAAAGGATTAAAAAATAAACTAAATGAAATTGGAATTAAAGCCTTTGGACCTACTGCAGAAGCTGCAATGATTGAGGGCTCTAAAACGTTCTCTCGAAATTTTTGTAAAAAATACAAAATACCTCAACCAAGATTTAACTATTTTTCTGATCTTAACCTAGCATACAGTGAAATTGACAAATTAAATGGTTTTTGTGTTGTTAAAGCAGACGGATTAGCTTCTGGCAAAGGTGTTTTTGTATGCGATAATAAACAGGAAGCCAAATTAGCATGTAAAGAAATGTTAAATGAAAAGAAATTTGGTGCATCTGGTTTAAAAATACTTATTGAAGAAAGAATTACAGGTAAAGAAGCTAGCGTTTTTGTTGTTTCAGATGGAAAAGATTTTAAAATTATTGGGACTGCTCAAGATCATAAAAGAGCCTTTGATAACGACGATGGACCAAACACTGGCGGCATGGGAGCTATTTCACCAGCACCTTCGTTAGATGATTCTACGTTTAAAAAAATTATCACTGATATAATACAACCAACAATAAATGGAATGGCATTAGAAAAGAAAAAATATGAAGGAATTTTGTATGCTGGAGTAATGATAACTAAAGATGGTCCTAAACTTATTGAATTTAATTGTCGTTTTGGAGACCCAGAAGCACAAGTAATTTTACCATTACTAGAAACTGATATTGTTGAAATTATGATTAAATCAATATCTAATAATTTAAAAGATATTGATATTAATTTTGGGACGAAAAAAGCAATAACAGTTGTACTTGCAAGTAAAGGATATCCAGGAGAATTTAAGAAGGATATAATCTTACCAGACATCCCATCTTACAAAGATTCTAATAATTTAATTATCTATCACTCTGGTACAAAGCTTAATAAAAATGATGAATTAGTTACTAATGGTGGAAGAGTTTTATGCATTACATCAATCTCAAATACAGTATCTAATTGCAGAGAAAACGCTTATAATTTTATTAAAAAATTAAATTGCCCAAAGCTTTTTTACAGAACTGATATCGGTAAATTATAACCCAGATCTTATTTTTTTAAAAAAAATGCTTAGCAACTTTGAACATTCGTCTTCTTCAATGCCTCCATAAATTTCAGAGCAAACTTTATTATATAAATTATTATTATTTTGGATAAAAGTTTCATTAGGATCATTTGCCCCATAATATAACCTTTTAATTCTTACTAATTTTATTATTCCCAAACACATCTGACATGGTTTTAATGTTACCCAAATGTCACAATTATCTAAAAATTTCTTCCTTGTTTTTGATAAAGCTTTATCAATAGCTATTTTTTCTGCGTGAAATAATGGGTTTTTTTTTTCTTCTACCCTATTATGAGCTTTAGAAATAATGTTCTTATTTTTATCAACAATTATAGCACCAACTGGAACTTCATTTTTAATTAAACTTTTTTTTGCTTCATCAATAGCTAATTTCATGAAATGATTTTGTTTTAACAAGTCAAATACCTTTTTGATTTTAGATGAATAATATTGTAAAACTTAAAAATTAAATAACAATCTATTATTATGAAATCTAAATTTTCTATNGAAAGAATTGCAAAAAGAATTTCTAGTTCAGGATTATGCTCTCGTAGAGAGGCTGAATGTTTAATTAAAACTGGCAAAGTCAAATTAAATGGCAATATTATTCAAGCGTGTAATATTAATGTCAATGAAAAAGATGTTGTAGAAGTTAATGATAAAAAATTATCTGCAAAAGAAAAAATTAGGCTATGGTTATATCATAAAAAAAAGGGCTATCTGGTTTCTAACAGCGACAAGCAAGGCAGACNAAATATTTTTGATGATATTAAAATAAAATTAAANAAAAGATTAATATCCGTTGGTAGACTTGATTTTAACTCTGAAGGTTTGATTTTACTTACAAATAATGGTGATTTTGCCAGAAATCTTGAACTCCCAAAAAATAATTTTATAAGAAAATATAGAGTTAGAATTTTTGGAACTGCAAATATTAAAATTAAAGAAATATTAAAAAAAGGAATTACCATTGATAGATTAAAATATAAACCTATTGATTTAGAGATGGATCCTCAAAAAGGAAAAAATATGTGGCTTACGATGACACTAAGAGAAGGGAAAAATAGAGAAATAAGAAAAATAATGGAATTTTTTGGGTTTAGTGTTAATAGATTGGTAAGAGTTTCTTATGGTCCTTTCAATTTAAATGAACTCAAGCCAGGTCAGTTAATCGAAATTAAATCAAAAGATTTTAATAAAATATTAAATTCGTAAATGTATAATGAGAATTATTTCAGGAAAACTGAAAGGTTATAAATTATTATCTTATCCTAGTAACTTANTAATAAGACCTACATCTGATAGGCTTAAAGAAACTTTGTTTTCTATNATTCAATCAGAAAAATATTCTGAGGATATAGTTGGTAAAAACTTTTTAGATTTGTGCTCTGGATCAGGTGGAATTGGACTTGAAGCNTTTTCTAGAGGTGCTAAAAAAATTTATATGGTTGATAAAAGCCAAAACGCAATCAACTTAATCTATAAAAACGTATCAAAGCTAAAAGTTCATACAGAATTAGAAAACAAAATTTTTATTCTTAAACTTGATATAACTAAAATTAACACGCTTAAATTACCTAATATTGACTTCGTTTATTTTGATCCACCATATAGATCTAAAATTTACTTAGATATTATTAAAATGATTTCAACTTCAAACTTTTTTAAAAATAGTAGTATTTTATTTGTTGAATCAAATTACCCAATAGATTTAGGTAAGATAAATTTAAATTTGATGTTTTTAAAAAAAATTGGTTCATCTTATTTACAAGGTTTTAAAAAGTGATCAAATTCTTTCAAATAGTTTTTCTATTTCTTTTGTAGATAAAGTTATTGTTGTAGGCCTACCATGGTTGCATTGTCCTGAATTTGGGGTAATTTCCATTTCTCTTAACAAAGCATTCATTTCATCTAAATTTAACAATTTTCCAGATCTTATTGATTTGTGACAACAAATATTACCTAATAATAAACTCAGTTTTTCATCAAAACTTTTTGGCACTCCAATTTCGATCAAATCATCACATAAGTCTGTAACTATTTGTTTAATATTATAATTTATTAATAAAGAAGGAACTTCACGAATAAGTATTTTTCTTTTTCCAAAATGTTCAATTTCAAACCCTATTTTTTTTAATAAATCACTATATTCAAATAATGTCTGAATTTTAATTTCATCAATATTTAGAGTTATTGGAATTAACAAAATTTGTTTAATAATTTTTTCAACTGATATATTTTTTTTTAATTTTTCAAAAAGAATTCTCTCATGAGCTGCATGCTGATCAATCAATAAAATTCCATCAGATGAAATTGAAATTATGTAATTTTTCTTGAACTGGTACAAAGCAGAACCGAGAGTAAAATTATCNATTTTATTTTCAAAATNCGAATTTTGTTCATTATGTAGTGTTTTAATTTTAGGGTTAGCTTCCAAAGTTTTAAAAAAGTTTTCTTCATATGATTGATTTTTTTTGCTATTAACATCATTTCTTATGTTAGAAATATTTATTACCTTGCCTATTTTATTATTTTGATTATTAGATAAATTTTTAGTCAAGGATGAGATAACAAAACTTTTTATAAATTCATAATTTTGAAATTTAACTTCCATTTTTGTGGGATGGACATTTACATCAATCATTCCATTAGGAACTTCTAACATTATACAAAATAATGGATGTCTTCCTCGAGGTAGAGTATCTCTATATGATAACCTAATTACAGTAGATAANCCCCTGTCTTGCACAGGCCTGCCATTAACAAATAAAAACTGATAACTTTGATTTACTTTATTGTAACTAGGGATGCTGATGAACCCATTTAATTTTATAAAACCTTCATTAGATTTAATTTTATTTTCTATTGGCAAAGAATTCTCAGAAAATTCATTTTGGAACACATCTAAAATCCTTTGCTTAAACGGATNCTCAACTGCAATTTTATTATTCAAGATAACAATTTCATTTTCTTCAAATTTAAACAAAAATTTNATATTAGGGTGCCCTAAAGCTATTTTTTTGATGATTTGTAATGAATGTTTATTTTCAACTTGATTTGATTTTAAAAACTTTAGTCTAGCTGGAACATTTTGAAATATATTTTTAACAGTAATTTTCGTTCCTTTATTAATTGGAGAAGGGCTAAAATCTAAAATTTTATTATTATTCAATACTATACACCAACCTTCTCCAATTTCTTTTTTAGCACTTTCAATTTTTAATTCACTAATTGATGCGATAGACGGTAACGCTTCACCCCTAAAACCTAAAAAATTAATGTCATTCAGATTATCTTCAGGTAATTTTGAAGTAGCATGTCTTTTAACACAAAGTTTTATTTGTTTTGAAGTCATACCAAAACCATCATCAGATACAATTATTTCTTTTTTTCCACCATCTTTTACAGTTACATATATTTCGGTAGCTTTTGCATCAACAGAATTTTCAATAAGCTCTTTTAATATATAAGCTGGCCTTTCAATTACTTCCCCAGCTGCAATTTGATTTATTAAAAAATCAGGGAGTGTTCTAATTTCCATATTTTTTATTTTATTAATTGTNTCTTATTGTCCAGCGTATTGACAGAGGGTGAAGGATTAGTTAGTAGAGACTTTTCTTTATTNTTTTTAATCCTAATAGCTTCTTTTTCAGAATCTANATAGACACCAACTGAAGGACTATTNCCAAGCAATANATCTATACCTGTCCTTTCACTTCTNCTAATTCCAAGCGTTTCTTCATCAACTATTTTTCTTATATCCTGNGGAACAATACTAAAATTAAAAAGTGAATTTAAATTTGAAACATTAACCTTATTTTTAAAATCAAGTTTAGGNTTTAAATCNTTAGTACTTTTATTTTCAACAATATTATCTTTGCTTCCAAACCCTGGCGGCATAATTAATTGAGGTGTATTTAAAAATGAATATTCATTCGGTATAAATTTTTCTTTACCAATGGCCTGTCTAAANTCAGAACATCCAGAATTTATAAAACCAAAAAANATTAATAATATTAAAGAACTAAATCTTCTTAAATAAAAANTTATATCAATCATCTTTTTTATCCTTTAGAAAANTAAATTCACTGANTATGAATAATATCACACCTATAAAAATAAAACTATCAGCTATATTAAAAGTTGGCCAATGTAGAGCTTTATAGTGAATNTCAATAAAGTCTATAACTTTGCCATAAAAAATCCTGTCAATAACATTACCTAGTGCACCNCCNGCTATCAANTTATATCCAATAAAACCTAAAGTTTTTAATTTTCTAGAGTAAAATATTATCCAAAAACTTATAATAGAAGCTANAATTATGAAAAAAATTCTNCTTAGCTCACCATACCCTTGNAACATTCCAAAAGAAATACCATCATTCCAAACTGGTCTAAAATTTAAAAAATCATTAATTNTTATTATTTGATTCTGTTTAAATAAGTAAATAAAAGCAAAATATTTAGTAATTTGATCAATAATTATTGTTAAAAACAAAATATAAATTACATNTAAAATAAACTTCTGAATTGTCATCTTTAATTTAANTTTTCAANTACCTCAGTACACCTNTAGCATAATAGTGTATCTTCATTAACATCCTCTAAAATCTTCCAACATCGATCACATTTAAGACNACTTGCCTTATTACAAGAAATNTCAATTTCATCTTTTTTNAANTTATCATTTAAGNTNAATTCAACTTTTGAACAAATAAAAATTTCAGACAAATTTANNTCACTTAAATNTTCATAGTAAATCTTAGACAGTTCTAATTTTATATTTGCCTCTAAACTTGAACCAACTAGACCTTCTTTCCTTTTTTCTTCAATTTTATTATTAACTTTTAGTCTTAAATCTCGTATTAATTCCCATTTTTTNGATAAATTATTATTGTCCCACTNATCTTCTGGTTTAAAATATTCTTTNAAGTGGACAGATTCTTCTTCTTCAATATTNCGGGTTTTCCANGCCTCTTCGGCNGTAAAGCAAAGTATTGGAGCTAACCAAGTACATATTGAATTAAATAAAANATCCATAACAGTTCGACAAGACCTTCTATCAATACTATCAAAACTNGCGCAATATAAAGTATCCTTTCTTATATCAAAGTAAAAAGAAGATAAATCATCATTACAAAAGTCGTAGACTTCTTTATAGATATCTCCAAGTTGATAATTGTTAGAAAATTTAATTATCTTTTTTGAAAGTTTATAAACTTTGTTTAAAACCCACTTTTCAATTTCAGGCATTTCTGAATATTCGACAATCTCTTTTTTCTCAAAATTACTTAATGCACCAAGTAAATACCTAAGAGTGTTTCTAAGACGTCTGTAATGATCAGAATGTCTAATTAAAATTTCTTTTCCAATTCTTAAATCGTCATAATAATCAGACCCAACAACCCATAACCTTAAAATATCTGCACCATACTCTTTTAAAACGTCTTGAGGTGAGGTTACATTACCTAATGACTTAGACATTTTTCTACCATTTTCATCTAAAACAAACCCATGTGTTAAAACTGACTCGAAAGGTGCGACGCCTCTAGTACCGCATGATTCTAACAAAGAAGAATGAAACCAACCACGGTGCTGATCAGTACCCTCTAAGTAAAGAGAGGCAGGCCATTTTAGATCATTCCTATCCTCTAAAACGTATGTATGAGTAGATCCAGAATCAAACCATACATCTGCAATATCAGTAACTTTGACATATTCATTTGAATCATATTTATCACCTAGAAAATGTTCTGAACCAAATTTATACCAAGCATCTGCTCCATGAGTTTTAAAAGATTTTACAACTCTATCTAATACCTTTTGATCTCTTAAGGGTTCCAATGTTTTTTTATTATAAAATATCCCAATTGGAACACCCCATGCTCTTTGCCTAGAAATACACCAGTCAGGCCTGCCTTTAATCATACTAGACAAACGGTTTTCTCCTTGTGGAGGATAAAAATTTGTATCAGAAATACCTTTTAATGATTTCTCCCTAAGCTTATTTGTATCCATGGAAATAAACCATTGTGGAGTGGTTCTAAAAATTAATGGAGCTTTTGATCTCCAGCTGTGTGGATAGGAATGATTAATCATTCCTCGCCCAACTAAACAATTATTATTAGACAAAATATCTGCTATTTTTTCATTATCACGNAGGACGTGTAATCCACCAAAAATAGGTAACATATCCTTTAAAAAACCATTATCTTCAACAGTTTCTAATGTTTCCAAAGAGTGTTTCCGTCCCAACTCAAAGTCATCTGCACCATGGCCTGGTGCAATATGAACAAAACCCGTTCCTTGCTCAGTTGTAACAAAATCAGCTTCAAGTAAAGGTACATCAAAGTCATAACCTTTTTCAAATAAAGGATGCTTTAAAACTGTNCCGTCTAATTCTTTNCCTNCAAATGAAGAATTTACNTCATATTCATCNATTNAAGTTTCATTAACAAAACTATCAATTAAATCTTCAGCAACAACTACTTTATCTGAAANTTTTGCNAGTGAACCTTCTTTAACTTTTTTNATTTCNAGAACNACATATTTNAGACTACCTTTATAGGCAACAGCTCTGTTCCCTGGTATCGTCCAGGGAGTAGTTGTCCAAATAATGATTTGAGAATTTTTAAGTTTAGTTAATTCAGATCTTCTTATAGGAAATTTAGTGTAAATTGTAGTACTTTTGTGTTCATGATATTCTATTTCTGCTTCAGCTAATGCAGTTTTTTCTACAGTAGACCACATAACTGGTTTAACTCCTCTGTAGAGTCCTCCATTCATCAAAAATTTCCCAATTTCTGACATTATTTTTGCTTCAGATTCAAACTTCATAGTTGAATAAGGATTTTTCCAATCACCAGACACTCCAAGTCTTTCAAACTCGTCACTTTGAATTTTCATCCACTTGTCAGCAAAATCTCTACATTCTTTTCGAAAGTCTATTGTAGGAATTTCATCTTTATTCCTTTTCTTCTTTCTGTAATTTTCTTCAATTTTCCATTCTATCGGTAAACCGTGACAGTCCCAACCTGGAACATAATTCGCATCTTTACCAAGCATAGATTGAGATCTGTTAATTATATCTTTTAATATTTTATTAAGAGCATGACCAATATGAAGATTACCATTTGCATATGGGGGACCATCATGAAGTACAAACAGTTCTCTGCCTTTTCTTGCTTTTCTTAATTTTGAATAAAAATCTATCTTATTCCAAAATTCTAAAATCTCTGGCTCTTTTTTTGGAAGCCCTGCTCTCATAGAAAAAGTTGTTTTTGGTAAAAATACAGTATCTTTATATTCAGACATCTTTCAAAACCTCTTATTTATCACTTTCTAATACCATTTTTAAAATTAATTTCATTAATTATTTTTTGTGAAACTGTTCAGCTTTTTTTACATCTTTAATGATTTGGTCTTTTAAACTATCAAATGATTCAAATTTTTTTTCTTCTCTTATAAACCCTAATAACTCAACATATATCCTACAATCATAGATCTCTTTGTTTTTAAAAAAGTATGAATAATTTAGAATGTGGGTTTCAAAAAGTTTTTTATGACCATCTATAGTTGGTCTTATTCCAAAGTTTGTAATAGATGTCATTTTATCTGATAAAAAACTTTCTCCATCTTCACTCATTATGCGGGTATTTGTAAAATAAACTCCACGCTTTGGGTTTAAGATTTTAGATATCTCGATATTAGCTGTTGAAAACCCAAGTTTTCTTCCATTTTGATCACCTTTTTGAACAGCACCTGTTAATGCCCATTCTCTTCCTAAAGAAGATTTAACTAAATTAAAATCTAAATTTAAAATTGATTTTCTGATAAGTTCTGAGCTTATTATTACACCATTGGAATTTTTTTGAAGTTCATCATTTTTAACATCTATCATAAATTCTTGAAATATTTTTTTATCTTTAAATGAACCTTCTCTATCTTTTCCAAATCTGAAGTTTTCTCCAGCAAATATATATTTAACTTTAATTGCATTTTTTAAAATTAATTTAATAAACATTTTGGGACTTAAATTTCTTAAATTATCGTTAAATCTAATATTGTAAAAATTATCTACTCCAAATTTTTTAAATAATCTCTTTTTTTCTAAAAAATCAGTTAATAAAAAAGCATTTTTTGAATTTGAAAAAAAATCTCTGGGATGAGGATCAAAAGTTATCACTCCAAAGGGTAATTGACGTTTCACAGCCTCTTTTTTTGCAGTTGATAAAAGTTTTTCATGACCTTTATGCAAACCATCAAAATTACCAATTGCTACTACAACATCTGAGTTGAATTCAGTTGAGGAAAAAACTTTTCCTTTAGAAACATTAATGTNTATTACTTTCATTATCGATTACGTATAAAATTTTTAGTTATATAAAATATCNTATTATGTATATAATATAGAATAGTTTTTAACATCTTATTAACCCTTTTAGGAAAAAAAGTGAATAAAAATAATTTTGAATTAGATATCGAAATTTTGAGTAAAATAATTCAAAATTTTGTTGAAATTTCAGTTTCCTACGCTGGACAAATAATTGGTGCTGCTTTAATACTGATTTTTGGATTTTACCTAGCAGGAAAATTAAGTAGAATTGTTAGAAAAAATTTAGAAAAGTTTAATAAACTTGACCCTCTAATTATTCCAATAATTGGTAATGTTGTAAGATATGGTATTATTGTTCTAACTATAATTGCAGTTCTAAATCAATTTGGAGTTCAAACAACCTCAATTATAGCTGTTTTAGGAGCTGCCGGATTAGCGATAGGTCTTGCGTTACAAGGGACATTNTCTAATGTTGCAGCTGGNGTNATGCTTTTATTGCTAAGGCCATTTAAAAGCGGTGATTGGGTGGAAACAAGTGANATNTCAGGAACTATAAAAGAAGTTGGTTTATTTACTACAATTATTAATACATTTGATAATGTATTTGTTTCGATTCCAAANTCAAGTATATGGAATGGAACAATCAAAAATCATTCTCATTATGATACGAGAAGAATTGATGTTGATATTGGAATTCATTATGATACTGACCTTGATTTGGCATCTAAAACTCTTCTTAAATTAGCAAAGGATGATAGGGTTTTAAAAAAACCAAAAGAACCACAATTTCTTGTTATGAGTTATGATGATAGCGCTATTGTAGTTAGACTAAGATTGTACGCAAATACTAATGATTGGTATAATTTATACACTGATTTAATGAAAAATTTAAAACCCGCCCTTGATCAAGCTGGGATAGAAATACCATATCCACATAGGGTAATTAATACAAAAAATTAAATTAATGAAAACTACGAAAAAACTTAATGATGGTAAGATAAAACTTACAAAGAAAAATATAACTGACGGATATATAAGAGAGTTTATAAATCAGGCTCAAGGTAGTGATAAAGTTTTATCAGATAAAGAACTCTTCCAAGAGAGAAATAAAATAATCCCCTCATCAATAGAAAATGTAAACTTATATGTTTTTGCTTATGGGTCTTTGTTATGGAATCCTACTATAGATTTTGAAGAACAAGTTTTTGGGAAAATATACGGATACCATAGAAGTTTTTGCATGTTAACAAAACTTGGCAGAGGTTCATATCAAAATCCTGGTTTAATGTTAGGACTTGATAAAGGTGGATCATGTAAAGGTCTCTTATTTAAATTAAGAAAAAAAAATGCTATTGAGAATATTGATGTTCTTTTTAAAAGAGAGATGGTTACAAAAGCTTATGTACCACGACTTTTAAGTGCATACTTGAAGGATGGAAAACAAGTTAAAGCTTTAGCTTTTACAGTTGATAAAAATCATAAAAACTATTTTAAAGAAAAATCTTACGTAAAAAAAATTGAGTTAATATTAAAAGCTAATGGTTTCTTAGGTAGTTGCAAAGAATATTTAAAAAATACATCTAATAGCCTAAGAGAATTAGGTATATGTGATAAAGAAATTACAAATTTAATGAAAGTTTTATCAACAAAATAATAAAAAACTCCTAAAATCCATATATTTTTGAATTATCTTCAGAGGTTAGTGCTTTTGTTACTCTAAGTGAACAAACCTGATTGGTTCCATCAGAATGAAGAAAGCTGACTGAATCACGTAAATATTTTTCAACTGGATGGTCATACATTATACCTGCACCACCAAGAATTTCTGTAGCAAGAGTACATACCTCAAAGGCTGCCTCAGAAGCACGAACTTTGGAAATCAAACCTTGAATTTTTGCATCTGGATCAGATTTGTCAGCTAACCATGCAGCTTTCCAAATCTGAAGTCTAGCTCCATCTAATAACATTATCATTTTAGCTAACATCAATGAAACTGCTTGATGATCAATGATTAATTTTCCACCTTGTTTTCTATTCTTAGCATAGTTGAACGCATACTCATAAGCAGCTCTTCCAACTCCTAAAACAGTTGCCGCTGCTTCTGCCTTACTACCAGGCATGTATTTACTCCGTAACTCAACTAATTTTCCTTCTCCAAGAAGAATATTATCATTTGATATTTTACAATTTTCTAGATGAAAACATCCATTTGTTGCTAATCTTTGACTACTTTTTTCATGAAAAAAACCTGGTTTAAATCCTGGTGTGTCACTTGGAACTATGAAGACAGCACCTGATTCACTTAATGGTTTTGATGTGTCTGTCCTTGCTGTTATGAAATATAGTTTAGCCATACATCCATTAGAGATATAGTGTTTTGTTCCATTTAATACATAATTATCACCTTCTTTAAAGGCAGTTGTTTTCATACCAATATCTTTATGATCATAATAACCTTGATGATCAGATCCTATGTCAGGTTCACTAATACCTATTGCTGTTGTAGCAAGTGGATCATTTACAAATTTAGGAATAAATTTTTCCTTTTGTTCTCTGGTCATAGCATCTTTGAATAGGTGAGACATTTTCCAGCATTGGTCCATTATGACTGCAAAACCTAAATCACCCACACCAAATTCCTCACCAACTATACACATATTTAAGATACTTTGGTCAGAACCTCCGTATTCTTTTGGAACACCCATAGTTCTAAAACCTTCTTTATCAGCTAACTTTATCCAATCCCATGGAATTCTGTCTTTAGCGTTTTGAATTCTATCTCTTTTAATGGCTTCGTTTTTGATATATTTATCAACGAAGGCCCTAGCTTTTAATTGTAATATAATTTGTTCTTCTGTAAGACCAAAATCCAATGCTCCCTCCAATAAAATTATCTGTTGTGCCAATTTTCATTTAAAGGCCTTGCGCTATTTAGTTCCCCATAACCTGCTCCTGTGGTACCACCAGGATTCAATCCAAAATATCTAGGGTCTTTTGGCTCATTCTTAGGTTGGAATCGAACATCACATGTCAATCGTATTTTATTATCTTTTGCATAATTTTGAAAAGTGCCATGTAATGTGTGCATACCAAAAATTAGAGCATCTCCAGGTTGAAAGTTTGCAGTAAGAATTTTAGAATTCCTATCCTCAGCAAATTTAATTGTATCAACATCAATCATTGCTTTTTTATCTTTGTGAATTGCAACATCAAAATTTAAAAATTTACTCTTTATATCTTCAAATTTATGA
>NZIY01000044.1 GCA_002691795.1 SAR116 cluster bacterium | reverse complement strand
TTAAATATTAAAAAAGTTAATATAAATGGAAAAATATTTTATAGAGTAAGAGTAGGTCCTTACAGTAAGGTAAATGATACTAAACAAGTTTATAATTTTTTAATTAATAGTGGCATGGAAGGGACAAAAATATTTGTTGAATAGAAATATGATAATTAAANTTATATTAGCTTTTTTGTTAATAGTTTTTTCTTTAAGTGTTCACAGTAACGTTTTAGAATTGAAAACTCCAGCAAAACAAACGATTTTGTATGATCATGAAGTTAAAAAAACTCTGTACGAAAAAAATTCTAAAAATTTAATGAAACCTGCTTCTATGGCAAAAATCATGACTACTTACATTGTCTTTGATAGATTGCAAGAGGGTAGTTTGAACTTAAATGATAAATTTGTTGTTAGTAAAAATGCTTGGAAAAAAGGTGGTTCCAGAACTTTTCTTAAACTTAATTCAGAAGTTTCTATAGAAAACTTATTAAGGGGATTAATTGTACAATCTGGNAATGATGCTGCAATTGTTCTTGCAGAAGGAATTTCAGGAAGTGAGGATGATTTTTCCAGACAAATGAACCAATATGCAATTTCTCTAGGAATGAAAGATACTTTTTTTACAAACTCTACTGGATGGCCACATGATGATTTAAAAACTACAGCTCATGACTTACTTATTTTGACTGAATCTCTAATAAATAATTTTCCAAAATTGTATAATCTTTTTATAGAAAAAGAATTTACTTTTAATGGAATTAAGCAACCTAATAGGAATCCTTTATTAGTTGGTCGTTATAAAGTGCCAGGTGCAGATGGTCTAAAAACTGGTCATACTAATGAATCTGGATATGGACTAATTGGATCAGTCAAACGAAATAATAGAAGAATAACTTTGATCATTAATGGTCTTAAAAGCATGGCACAGAGAGGAAAAGAAAGTAAAAGATTGATTGAATTAGCTTTTCGAGAGACACACTTACTGCAACTTTTTGAAAATAATGTTGTTTTAACAACTGCTAATGTATGGCTTGGAAACAAATCAATAGTTGAATTGAAAGCAGAAAAACCATTTAAAACCTTAGTGAATAGGTCTTCCTTAAGAATGATTAAGACTACTCTTGTATGGAGTGACCCAATAAAAGCGCCAATACAATTAGGACAAAAAGTAGGTGAGATTAATATTGAAATTCCAGGGAGAGAATTAATCAAATTAAATTTAGTTTCTAAAAACAAAATAGAAGATTTAGGACCAATAGATAAATTAAAATCTGCTTTAAATTATCTGCTATTTGGAGGAGATTTACATTAAGAATTTTTTTCCGAAAACGATAAATGAAAAGGGTATTTTTATTACATTTGAGGGAGGTGAGGGCTCAGGAAAATCTACACAAATTAAGTATCTTTCCAATTTATTATCCGATCAAAAAATTGAACATATTATTACACGAGAACCTGGTGGAACAGATGTTGGAGAACAAATACGAAAAGTCTTGGTTCAAGGTAATATAAAAAAATTAGATTCCTTTTCAGAGTTTTTGTGTTTCGCTGCGTCAAGAAGAGAACATTTAAAAAAAATAATTTTTCCAGCGTTGGAAGATAATAAAATTGTAATTAGTGATAGATTTTTAGATTCTTCTATTGTTTATCAAGGCATGGTAGGTGGACTAAATTTAGAAACTATATTGCAGGTTCATAATAACTTTTGTTATAACAAGTTTCCTGATTTAACTTTAATACTAGATGTAGATCCTGAACTTGGCTTAAAAAGAAAAAATATTAATACTTTAATTGAAAATAGGTTTGAGAGCTTCGAAAATAATTTTCATACACTTGTTCAAGAGAAGTTTTTAGAACTATCAAAAATTTATTCAAAAAGATGCAGATTAATAAATGCAAATAATGATAAAGACTTTATATTTAATGAAATTGTTGAACATATCAAACATTACTTTACTTCTCATTGATTATGAATGAACTATTTTACTCTAATAAAATCAGAACTTCCGTTGAAAAAATTATAAATCAATATGACACATCAGTATTTATATTTCATGGGTTAGAAGGAATTGGTAAAAGGTCATTTGCAAACACTGTATGTAATAAAATTTTAAAATCAGATAATAATGATGAAAATTTTAATGAAAATACTATATCAAATGACAAAGATATTACTCAAAAATCTGAAAACTTATTTTTTAACAACACACATCCAGATGCATTTATTCTTGAAGAAACTGATGGAAAATCTATAAAAATTGACCAGGTAAGAGAATTAAAAAGTTTTATAAACGAAACACCTTCTATTTCAACAAATAAGGTAGTAATCATTGACCCCATTGAACAATTAACCTTAAACGCGACAAACACATTGTTAAAGAATTTAGAGGAAACAAATTATAATACGTATATTTTTTTAATATCTCATAATTTAGACCGCGTCTTAAAAACAATTCAATCAAGAGTTTTTAAATTTTATTTTAAACCAATATCTAAAGATAAATTCACATCTATCTTAAAACTAAAAAACAATTTCAATTTAAATGATGAAGAGTTAATTTTAGTTAAAAATTTGTTTAATTTTAGTCCAGGATTATATTTGAAATTCTATAATAAAAATGATCAATTGTTAGAGGATTACACACAGTTTATATCAAATATACTAGATAAAAAACTATTTGAAAAAAATAGTAATGATATTAGAAAAATAGACATTAGTTTAAGATTAATGTTTTTAAATAATTTTATAAAAAACATTTTATGTTTTTTTACAGATAAAAATTTTAATAATGAAACAATAAATTTTGAAAAAGATACCATTAATTCATTAAATTTGAATAGCGTTTTAATTGATAAAATATATAATGAATATAATATATTTCAAGAATTATTGGATGGTGCAGTAACTTACAATTCAAGTATTGATGATCTATTAGAAATTTTTATACATAAAATAAACTTATGAAAAACTTTTATATAACTACTCCAATTTACTATGTAAATGACTTGCCGCATATTGGTCATGCATACACTAGCCTTTGTTGTGACTATATAGCAAGATTCAAAAGATTAGATGGATTCAATGTTAGATATTTAACAGGAACAGATGAACATGGACAAAAAGTTGAAAATGCTGCCATTTCAAAAAAAATTGATCCTAAAAGTTTTGTTGATAATGTCTCAAAAAATTTTTTAGAACTTACAAAAGTTTTAAATTTATCCAACACAGATTTTATTAGAACCACTCAAGAAAGACATAAAAAATCTTGTGAATTTCTATGGAAAAAACTTTATGATAATGGACATATATATTTAGGGAAATATTCTGGTTGGTATTCTGTTAGAGATGAAGCATATTTTCAAGAAAGCGAACTTATTGATGGCAAGGCTCCTACTGGTGCTGATGTTGAGTGGGTTGAAGAACCATCATATTTTTTTAATTTATCAAAATGGCAAGATAAGTTAATTGAATTATATGATAAAAATATTGATTTTATTCTCCCAAAATCTAGAAGAAATGAAGTCCTTAGTTTTGTGAAGGGTGGGTTAAAAGATTTATCTATAAGCAGAACTAGTTTTAGTTGGGGAATTAATGTACCAGATAACAGCGATCATATAATGTATGTTTGGCTTGATGCATTGACTAATTATATAACATATTCTGGATTTGGAGTTGATGAAGAAGAATTTAAAAAGAATTGGCCAGCAGATTTACATGTTGTGGGAAAGGATATTTTAAGATTTCATGCGGTTTATTGGCCTGCATTTTTATTAGCAGCTGATTTACCCCTTCCAAAAAAAGTATTTGCTCATGGTTGGTGGACGAACGAAGGAGAAAAAATCTCAAAATCTCTAGGAAATGTAATTGATCCTGTAAAACTCATTGATAATTATGGGCTCGATCAAGTGAGATATTTTTTACTCAGAGAAGTACCTTTTGGGAACGATGGAGACTTTTCAAAATCCCAGTTATTGCAAAGAATAAATAGTGAATTAGCTAACAATCTTGGAAATTTAGTTCAGAGAGTTGTTTCGTTTTGTTTAAAAAATACAATGGGTAAAGTTCCAAATCATAAAGAAAAATTTGTTAAAGAAGATTTAGAAATTATTAATTCATTTGAAAATGAACTTACTACTTTAAGAGACCTAATTAATAAACAAAAGTTAGATGAATCTCTAAAAGAGATCTGGCAAAAAATTTCTAAATCAAATAAGTATATTGACGAACAAGCGCCTTGGAATTTAAAAAACAGTGATATAGATAGAATGAATACTATTTTATATTGTTTATTAGAAAGTATTCGTCAGATTGGTATATTTTTGCAACCAGTAATGCCTGATGCCTCTAATAAAATTTTAAATATTTTTGACTTAAAGGATAGTGAAAGAAGTTTTAAATACTTATCGTCAAGATTAATTTCTGGTATTAATTTAAAGAAACAAAATCCAATTTTCCCAAGAATTGAAACCTAATGAATGAAATACGTTTAATAGATACACATTGTCATTTAGATTTTAAGGAATTAAAACCTAGAATCAAAACAGTAATAGAAGATGCTAAAACCAATCATATCAATGAAATGGTAACTATATCCACTAATTTAAGTAAAATTGAAGCAATAAAAGAACTGTCAGAGGATAATGAAGAGATTTTTTTTACCGTGGGCGTTCACCCTAATGAAGCTCATAANGATGAAAAGTTTGATGATTATGAATTTATTAAAAATTATTCTTCACATTTAAAATGTGTAGGGATAGGTGAGGGTGGATTAGATTATTTTTATAATAAAGAACATAAAAATATTCAAAAGAAGTCATTAGAAGTTCAAATTAATGTTGCAAGAACAACTAATTTACCGATGATCATTCATTCTAGAGATGCAGATAATGATATGATTGACATACTAAATTCAGAATATAAAAATGGACCATTTAAAGCTATTCTACATTGTTTTAGTTCAGGAGAAGCGTTAGCAAATTGTGGGTTAAATTTAGATTTTTTTATATCATTTTCGGGTATTTTAACTTTCAATTCAGCTAAACAAATACAAAATATCGCAAAAAAAATTCCACTTAATAAAATTTTAGTAGAAACAGATTCACCTTATTTGGCTCCAAACCCAGTTAGAGGAACTGTAAATGAACCTAAAAATTGCTTTCATACAGCGCAATTCTTATCAAAACTTCTAGAAATTGAGTTCAGCATGTTAAGCAAGACTTTATATAATAACTCATTAAATATATTTGAAAAAATTAAACGTTGGAAAAGTAAATGAAAATTACGCTACTTGGNACTGGAACTTCTGTTGGTATCCCATCATTAGGTCAATTAGGATGGGGAAAATGTGATCCTACAAATCCAAAAAATAAACGACAACGTTGCTCTGTTTTAATACAATCNGATAATACAAATATTTTAGTGGATGCTGGCCCTGACATTAAAAATCAATTAATTGATCATAATCTAAATGAATTACATGGAGTAATTTTAACACATGAGCATTCTGATCATATATCTGGCTTAGATGAGTTAAGACCTTTTTATTTCCCTAAACAACAAAAGTTAAATATTTATACTGATAATAGAACTGCAAATTTCGTAAACAATCGTTATAACTATTTATTTGAAAAAGATAAAAATTCACAATCATATTTCAAACCTCCAATGAAATTAAATATTATAAATTATTATGATGAAATAAATATTGATGGAGTAAAGATTAAAACNATTAAACAACATCATGGTGTCATTGATACAATTGGATTAATTGTAAATGATCAGTTTGGNTATTGTACTGATGTAGTAAATTTTCCAGAGAATAGTTTTAATCAATTAAAAAACTTAGATGTTTTAGTTATTACTGGCTTAAGATCAAGACCTCATATTGCTCACGCTCATTTTGAATTAACTTTTAAATGGTTAAATATTCTTAAACCTAAGATGGCATATCTAACACATTTAAGTCCTGATAGTGATCATGAATATGTTCAAAGTATTTGTCCTAAAAATGTTGAACCTGGCTATGATAATTTATCTTTTGTAATTTAATAGTATTTTATTTCATAATATATATTATGCGACAAAAATAAATATATATTTATAAATCAATAAGTTAAACGCTAATTAATAGTGACCTATTTACATTAATAAGTACATAGNCAATAAATTAACTACATTATTTATTAATATTACTTATTTAATCTACTGGTTNTTATTTTNCATAAATNAAAAAATTTAATCTTTAAAAACTTTTTCAAATTTAGGCTTGGCAAGATTACAGGGTTTGTACCATGCTGCATTTGACTTATCTACGGGTTTAGAACAAATTTCTGCCCATCCAGGAACTATTTCATTGTAGGATGTACAGCTAGATAACAATAAACCAGCTGCAACTAGTATTAAGTAGTTAAATATTTTTATCATTTATCTCTCCTTTTATTATAATTTAATAGTTTCAAATTCCGATGGACTTGTAATTTCAATTAGTTCCAAATCGTCGGAGTGTTCTATCTCTTTGTGATGGATTTCAGGTGGCTGATAAACAACATCACCTGGATTTAATGTAAATTCTCCAAAACCTTTATATTCAAATTTAACTGTTCCTTTCAAAATATAAACCATCTGAAATTTGACTTTATGATAATGCCATTCTCCAACTGCATGTTTCCCCTCAATTGCTTTTATAACATTTGCACCGTAATCACCTGATGTTGCTTCTTCAATCCCTAAATTTTTATATTCAAAAAAACCTCTTAGCCCTGATTCAAAATTATTTTCATTTGCCCTAGTAACTTTAAATTTCATAATTCCTCCATATTCAGTCAACATTAATTAAAAATAGGCATTATTTCATTAGAAAATCTATCTAACCCTTTAATACCTCCACCGTTATCAACCAATAAAACATAGTCAACACCACCTTCTTTCAATTCGTGTAATCTATCAATTATTTCATTTTTAGTTCCAATTAAAGCACCTTTGTAAGCTTCATCTTTACCTTTATGAACCATTATACTTGATTTGTTATCTCCATCAGGTCTTTCAGACAATTTGTCAACATTTTCTCTAGCTTTTAATCTTTTTTGAATAATTTCTTCCTTTTCATTTTTATCTTTTGCAATGTACATTGCCCTAGCCAGGGCTATTTCAGGTTTGATTTCAATTTTATGTTTATTTAATTCATCATTAAATATGTTTATTCTTTCAATAACTGAAGAAATTGGAGAAAATTGATCTAGAAGTAAATTGCATTTTTGTTTAGCAACTGTTTTGATTGAATCTTCATTTCCTGCAGCCATCCAAATTGGCGGATGAGGTTTTTGAATACAAGGAGGCTCAACAATAACATCATTAAATGTCCAATATTTACTTTTATAATTCCATTTTTTCTTTTCATTCCAACATTTGTAAATAACATTTAGGCAATCATGAAATCTATCATGAGCCTCAACCATATCTATGTTAAAACCATTAAATTCGTTATACCTATAACCCTTCCCTACCCCTAAATCCAATCTTCCTCCAGATAACAAGTCCAAAGTTGATGCCTGCTCAGCTAATAATATAGGATTATGCCAAGGTAAAGCCATAACAGCTGTACCAAGTCTAATCGTATGAGTTTTGGCCGCTAAAAAGGTCAATAAACTCATGGATGCAGATACCTGACCAAGGCCTGTGAAATGGTGTTCAACTGTAAAAGTGCTATAATAACCTAATTTTTCAGCTTCTATATTAAACTTTATCCAATCATTGTAACCTGCTGCACTATCTATATCAGAATTAACGGGAGCAGATTTAGCGCTTCCAAATAAACCAAATTTCATAATAATAAGTATAATAAAAAATAATTTAGATGATAGCTGAAAATGATTTATGATAAAATTTGATATAATTATAGGAGGATTAATTGGAACTCAGGCCCTATGGACCAACAGCTGGTCGAGTAAATTCAGATAAAAAAGTAAACTACACATTAAATAAGACAATAGATGCACATTGTCATTTACATGTACAAGAAGCTGCCGATTTAGTTGCAGGTCTCTTTGACCCAATGCAAGTCCCTGCTTTCAAAACAACTAATGAAATAACCTCCAAACAAAATCAACAACAAGCTAAAGATAGAGCTTTAAACCTCACAGATCTTGATCAAAGATTGAAAGACATGGATAGGCAAGGAATCGATATGCAACTTTTAATTCCTGTACCATTTCAAGCTTATTATGCAATAAGGAATGACACTGGTCATAAGGCTATACAAATAATTAATAATACTTTATCAAAAACAGCTGCACAAAGGCCTGATCGTTTTTTAGCTCTCGGAACACTACCTATGCAAAATGGTGATGCTGCCGCCAGAGAAATGGAAAGAGGTATTAAAGAGTTAGGTTTAAAAGGGTTTCAAGTACTTGGTACAGTTGATGGACATGAGCTGTCAGACCCAATTCATGATCCAGTTTGGGAAACTGCTCAAAAACATGATACTCTAATATTTCTACATCCAAATGGCTACCCTCAAGGAGATAGAATACGTGATCATTATTTTAATAACATAATTGGAAACCCATTAGACACAACAGTTGCACTTCATCATTTAATTTTTGACGGTACATTAGAAAAGTTTCCAAATCTTAAAATTTTTGTCGCTCATGGAGGTGGTTATTTACCTGCATACTCCGGAAGAATTGATCATGCTTGGGGAGCACGTCCAGATTGTCGATTACTTATTAAGAAACCTCCAACTTCATATTTAAAGAAACTTTATTTTGATACAGTTGTATTTAGTTATGAACAATTAAAATATTTAGTTGATACATTTGGTTCAGATAAAATAATAATGGGAACTGATTATCCCTACGATATGGCTGAAGATAATCCAGTACAACATGTATTAGACACAGATGGCTTGACTGATCAAGACAAAAGAAAAATTACTGGAGAAAATATAGCTAAATTATTGAAAATAAATATTTAATTTTTTCAAATCATTTAAATTTATGAAATGCATAAATTTTTATAATTCGAAAGATTTTATTTTCTCTATTATGATTTATTCTTTCTACGGAGTTTTAATTGATAAATCAAATAAATGTTGGTGTAATTGGCACAGGTTGGTGTGGTGGCATTAGAGCCAACGCATGCAATGATAATCCTTTAGTAAATAAGCTATTTATTGCAGAAACAAATAAAAAACGTCTTAATGAATTACAAGCATCATTAGAACTAGAATATGCAACAGAAAATTGGAAAGATTTAATTTCAAATGATGATATAGACACTATAATTATTTCAGCTACACCTGAAACAACCCACTACCCAATGGCTTTAGCCTCGTTGCAAGCAGGGAAAAATGTATTTTTAGAAAAACCAATAGCAACTACATTAGAAGAAGCTGAAGAATTAATAAACGTATCAATTAAAAATAACGTAAAATTTACTATTGGTTACTCTCAGAGATTTAATTCAAAATACGCTTATGTCAAAAAGTCTTTACAAGAAAAAATAATAGGTGAACCAGTAACTTGTCTAGTAAGTAGACATATAACAAGAGAATTAGGAGAAAAAATATCAGGAAGAACTGCACTATCACCGGCTGCTATGGAATCAACTCATGATCTTGATTTTTTGTTATGGTGTTTGCAACCTCGAAAACCTATTAAAGTATACAGTCAAACTGCTGGTAAATTATTTTCAAAAAAAAGTAATACCCCAGATCACCAATGGATTATTGTTACATTAGATGACGGCATGACTATCACTGTAGGTGGTGGCTGGATATTACCATTGGGTTATCCAAATTATTCACATACCTGGATTGAAGTTATTGGAACAGATGGATCACTTTTTATAGACGACAGTCACAAAGATGTTCATTTAAATACTGTTAAAGATGGTATTAGATACCCTATGTCTTCTATGCCTGGGGAACCAATTGAACATACACATGCAGGTCCAATGCACGAAGAAACAATGCATTTTATAAATGCTGTTGCAACAGGTAAACCTGTTCTTGTAAAACCTGAAGAAGCAAAATCAGTTATGGAATTATATATTGCTGCAGATTTATCTGCTGAAAGAGGAGAACCTATTTCACTGCCAAGGAATAATTAATGAATTTAATTAAATTAACTCCAAATTTTATTAGTGGAATAATTAGTGTTTTACTTGGTATATTTATATATTTAAAAATTCCTACTGAAGTAGAAAAGCCTGTATTAATATTTGGTCAATCTTCATCTGAAATTGATCCCCAAATTGTACCTACCATAATAGCATCAATGTTTTTTGTATTTGGAATTTACACTATTATTTTTGAAAAAAATTCAAATGTATCAAATACTTGGCCAAAATTATCAAGACAAGTTTTAATTAACATTTCTGTTACTATAACTTTATTATTTATGTATGCATTATTATTTCAATTTTTAGGTTTTGTGATTTCTAGTACACTTTTAATTATTTCATTAAGTACATTTATGGGGAATATTAATTTAAAGTATGTGATATTAATATCTACATTATTTCCTTTAATTATATTTTTTATGTTTGTAAACGTCATGCATGTATTTTTACCTGAATTTCCATTCTTAGAAATTCGACTTGGTAATTATTTAATTATGTAAGGAGTAAAATGTTTGAAAGTTTTTTAAATGCTTTTCCATTATTATTTGGAGGTGGAAGCTTTTTAAATATTTTATTTGTTATTGCTTTAGGTCTATTAATTGGACTTTTTGTTGGAGCATTACCTGGTTTAACAACTCTAATGGCAATGGCTATAGTGTTGCCAATTTCCTTTTTTATGGATCCATTAGTAGGTATACCATTTTTAATTGGGGTATATAAAGGTGGAATATTTGGAGGCTCAATTCCTGCTATACTTGTTTCATTACCAGGTACAGGAGCATCTGTAGCTACGACTTTTGATGGACCACCTTTAACAAAAAAGGGTAAAGGCAGAAAAGCACTTGAAACAGCTCTTTTTTCATCTGTTATTGCTGATTTTTCAAGTGATATAGTAACAATCCTTCTAATTGGTCCAATTGCATTAATTGCATTATTAATAGGTCCGCCCGAATTAGCTGCAATTTTATTCTTAAGTATTTTAATAATTTCTTCAACTTCCAGTGGTAGTGTTGGCAAAAATATGATCATGCTGGCAACGGGATTATTTATTGCAATGATAGGTCAGGATCCAATAGCAGCATTATCAAGATATACATTTGATATCTTTGAGTTAAGAGCAGGAGTACCTCTTCTTCCAATGTTAATAGGTTTATTTGCAATACCAGAAATTTTAATAAACATTGAAACAAAAACAAAAGATTTTATAAAAACAAAATTAAACTTAAAAAACGAAGAAAAATTAACTTGGAATGAATTTTTAAAATTAAGAAAAACAATTTTTAGAAGTACTGTAATTGGGACTACGATTGGGATGATTCCAGGTGTGGGACAAGTTGTTGCTGCATTTGTGGGTTATGCAGCTGCAAAAAATAGTTCTAAAAATCCTGAGAAGTTTGGTAAAGGTGAACTAGAAGGAATTGCAGCACCAGAAGCGGCAAATAACGCAGTCAATGGCCCTACCCTTGTTCCATTATTAACTTTAGGCATTCCAGGAGATAATGTAACAGCCATATTGTTAGGTGCTTTTGTTGCACATGGTCTAAGGCCTGGGCCAGAACTAATGTCAGAACAAGGAAGCATAGTTTTTGCCATCCTTTTATGCATGCTTTTAGCAAATGTGCTTTTTTTAATCTTAGGATACTTTACAATGCCTATTTTTTCAAAAGTTGTGACTTTAAAAAAGTCATATTTGATCCCACTCACTATTATTTTTGCATTTGCTGGTTCTTTTGTTTTCAGACATAATCCAGCAGATTTATATTTCTTATTAATTTTTGGTATATTTGGTTATATATTAAAAAAATTAGAATTTGATGTTACACCTTTAGTTATGGCCTTCATTTTAGCTCCTTCTATGGAATATGCGTTTGGTCAAACATTAAGTTTAGGTGATGATAACATCATAATGTTTTTACTCTCAGAAAGACCTATAGCGGCTTTAATAATTGTTTCAACTCCAGTTATTACATGGAAGTTATGGAAGAGAAGTAAAAAGTTGCGAAATGTCGCAACTTCTATAACCTCAGAGCAGGTTAAATAAATGTAAATTTCATTTGAAAGGAGGAATTAAATGAAAAAATTACTTACAACTCTCGTAGCTTTAATTGCAACGCTGAGTATAATAAACACGGTAAAAGCTGATTACCCTGAAAAACCAATTACAATGGTCATTCCATTTGGTCCAGGTGGTTCGCATGATCTTAACGCAAGGGTATTCACAAGTATAATACCTCAATATTTAGGAAATGCTATTATAGTAAAGCTTGTACCAGGAGCAAGTGGGCAAACTGGAACTTCAATGGTAGCTCAAGCCAAACCAGATGGATACACATTATTATTTACACATAATTATGTTGATCAACTACAACACCATGTAAAAAAACTACCCTATAAACCTTTGGACGATTTTGTTACTGTAGCAAGAATAAATTATGCTGCTGCCTGTATGATTGTATTAAGCAAATCGAAATATAACTCAGTACAAGATGTTTTTGATGCAGCAAAATCAAGTGGGGGAAAGTTAAAACTTGGTCATTCAGGAATGTGGGGAGCAACTATGGTTCCGATGGCACAATTGCTATCTTGGGGTAAAGTTAGTGCAAATTTAACACCTTATAAAGGTGGTGGTCCAATGGTTAAAGGGCTATTATCTGGAGATGTTGAAGCTGTATTACATTTTCCTTCTGTTATTAAAGGTCAAGGAAGTAAGGTTAAAACATTAGGATGTGGTGCAAAAGAAAAAAGTTTAGGCACTCCTCCAACATTTGATGAACTTGGTTTCACAGGTCAAATTGGTTATATGGATCGTATTTTAATGGCTCCAGCCAAAACACCACCAGAAAGAATTAAAGTTCTTCAAGAAGCTTTGGCAAAGTTAAAAGGTGATAAAACTTTTAAAAAATTCATGGGTAGACTTGGCGAAAACATGGAATTCATGAATGGACCTGACTATGAAAAGATTAGAGCAGAAAAATCTAATAATTATAAATCTTTAGTTAAGACAATGACTAAAGGATAATTAAAAAACTTGAAATGTTGTGCCTATTTATTTAGGCACACATTATTAATATGTATCAGCAAATATTTGAAATCAGTGGGCCTGTTTTTTTTCTAATTCTTTTAGGTTTTATAGTTTCTAAGTTTAAAATTGAACTTCATGAAAAAACCATGGGATTTTTACTTACTCATATAGGATCCCCTTGTTTAATTTTTCATACCTTATCAACTACAGATGTGAAGATTAATATATTACTTGAGATATGTTCCTCAGCTATATTAGTAATTTTTATTTCATCTTTATTTGCAATTTTCTTAATCAAAATTTTAAAAGATGATTTTAGTCCTTATTTCAGTTGTTTAATACATCCTAATTCGGCAAATCTTGCATTACCATTATCTATATTAACATATGGAGAAACTGGTTTAATATATGCAATACCTTATTACGTTATTGTTGCATTATCACAGAACACATTTGGTTACTTAACAATATTAGGGTCATTTAAATTTTTTTATATCTTGTATCATCCTATTTTTATTTTATCTTTATCTGGATTATTAGTTTTAATATTAAACCTAGAGATTCCATCACTAATTATGACTTCTACAAATTATTTGGGAAACATTGTAATACCAATTTCATTAATACTTTTAGGTTACTCTTTGTCCAATTTAAAAATTAAAAATTTAACAAAAGGCTTTATATATTCAATTGCAAGATTTTTAATTGGAGCGTTAAGTGCTTTGATTGTTATCTATATATTTGATATTTCAGGACCTAAAGCTGGGGTAATTCTAATAATGTCAACAATGCCAGTTGCTCTTCTCAATTATATTTTTACAGTACAAATTGATAAAGACACAACAACAGTAGCTGGGTTAGTTGTAGTTTCAACATTTTCAACATTAATCTGCCTACCATTTTTATTAAATTTTTTGTTAATTTATTTTAATTAGTCAATCAAATAATATTCCTAACTCTGTAACACCAAAAGAAATTTCTTACGAAGGCGTAGTTAAGGTTACAGAAAAAAATAGAGATTAGCTTTTATAAAAAGTATCTTGTAAAATTTAAATTTTATTTTAAAATTAACTACAAAAGCTTAGGGTGATAGTTTTAAAATCGTCTGTTTAATCATTACAAGATATATTGTAAAATAAAATGTAGATTGAATAATGATTAGTCTATAAAATTTATTTAAATCATATGATTAAAATGAAATTGTAAGGACGTTATCTCATTATATTATCCTAATTTAATTCAATTTAATCAGAAAAGTACATAATAAGAAAATATCATATTTGAATGTAATTTATTTATTTTTTTAAAAATAATTCAAATCACTAAAAACCTCATCTTCTGCAAACCCTAACTACACATATCTATCCACATCTACTTGCCTTATGAGTAGTTAGGGCCAGTTAAGAGATACATTTTAATTCTAAAAGCTATGTTTAAATGCTTAAAATATACTCATAATATAGGTTTATTTTTATATGAAGATTACATTTAACTTGTCATATAAATGTAATTAATAAAGAATATTATCAATTATAAATAATCTTGGAGAAATAAAATGAGTGATACAAGCTACGTTATATTAACAGTTGCTTCAGTTGATTTTAGTTATCGAGAAACTATGACTAAATTAATGTCTCAACATTCAAAGGATTTGATTGCAAATGCAGGAGCTAAAGGCACACGTTTTGGCTCTATAGGAACAGGTGAACATGCTGGAAGCCTTATTTTTATTCAATTTTAT
>NZIY01000043.1 GCA_002691795.1 SAR116 cluster bacterium | reverse complement strand
AACTTTCTTAATAGTATAAAAGATCTTGTAGACCCAGAATTTGACTATGAGAAAAAATAGTAAAGAAAGTTAACTTAACCTTGTTTTAGCTTAATGAGAGGCAAAGATGTGAGGTCTCAATCGGAAAAAGAAAAACTTAGAAAACATTTAGATTACAAAGAATTTTAATTTGGTATTATATATTAATGAAGAAATTATTCGTAAGTCTATCAATCATTTCTGTGGTTGCTATAATTGCCTACTTATTTTCTGCTCTATATTCTACGCACCAAATTCATAAAGGTATTTATTACAATGATAAGGCTATTATTCGAGAATACATTGAATGGAAACAGCTAAGACAAAATCTTAAAAATTACTTGAATATAAAATTACTTAAGGTAACTCAAAAAGATGAAGATTTTAAAAACTTAGGTAGTTTAGGTGTTCTAATTACAAGTTTTACATCAAAAATTGTAGATACTTTCTTAGATACATACGTTAATTCTGAAGGTTTAAGTATGTTGTTACAAGAAAATCAAATGGTAAGAAAATTACCAAAACCTGGTTTTGACACATTATTAGGTGGATTTAAAATCATGGAGTTTAAAAATCATAGTTCTTTTAGAATAAAGCATAAAGTAGATAAACAAGAAATATCTTTATTATTTCAGCGAGAAGGAATTGATTGGAAAATTACTCAAATAGAGTTTCCAGAGGATTTATTAAAAGAATTTAAAAAGGTTAATAATGGCTAATTCAGGTATATATTGGATTGATGTTACTTTTGATTGGTCTGTAAAGTTATTGTATAAATTTGCAGAATTACTTGGTATGACTTATGAAGAAATTAATATTTGGTTGTTCGTAATAATTGGTCCGATCTTATTTTTGATATCTATTTATTTAAATTATTATTTTTACAAAAAGACAAAAAAATTAGAAAAGATTATTGAAATTCAAAACAAGGAATTTTCTGAAACTAATGAAGTTGAGGTCGAAGAAAAAAAGACAAATTATCCTAAAATTTTAATTATTGTTTTACTCATTGTATTTATTTTTTATTTCTTAGAGTTAAATCATTAGAAATTATGTTATTCAAATTAGAAATCATACATTTTAATCTAAAAATAATTAGTCTATAAAATTAATTAAAAAAGATGATTAAGATTAAATAAAGAGGGGTTTCCCTGTTGAAAAATTTAAAATAAATCAATATTAAATTAATCTTTTGTCCATATAGATATTAATTTTTCTTCAGTATTTTTGATATCATTCATTTTCAAGAGTTCATTTGAAAATGGTTTACTTGCCAAAAATCTTAATTCTTCAAATTTATCTTGTGTTAAAAGATTCCAGGCTCTTTCATAAATTATCTTTCTATTTTTTATCCAAGAATTTTAAAAACTATCAAAATTTCTTTTTAAAGCTGAGTTAACGTAATTAAACTTGTAATATAAAAAGTCTGTATCAAATGTTCAGTATTTTGATTAATTTTAAATTCTCCAAATGTGCTTAAAAATTTCTTTGCAACTTCATATATTTTGGGTAAATCAACGTCTTAGTACAAATCTTTTAGGCCATTATCATACTTATGGGATATTACGAGTAAATCTACGTCAGCACCTAATTTTATCTATTCAAAGCAGGCTTGAGTTACAATCGTTATAAATACCAGTCTTGGACAATACTTTTTCATAAAACATCACAAAATTTAATGATACAGTTAGCTTTATATTTATTAAATCAAGTAATATCAGTTATCCTTGAAAGTAGAAGCTAATATTTGAATACAATTCAAGTTAACTTATCAAACAATATTTTTAGTGATATAAATAAATTGTCAAATTTGAAAAGAAATGAAAAATAATTTTGTAATATATTCAGTTAATAATTTTGATGAAACTAAATGCATAGATCTTTTTCAAAGAAAAGATAAAAGCTTTGGATATCAGGAGTATAGAAGAGACAAAGAAACTTATGAAGGTTGGTATAAAGTGGGTTCATATGAGGATATGATCTTTTTAACTAATGAAGAAGCTTACAATAGTGCTTGTAAAAATATTGGTTGGTTACGTAGTGAAAAAAAATAAATACTTTAATCAAAATTCTAATTACTTATAAGATGAGCAATTAAAAACGGATTAATAAAATTTTAAAAGTTTCTTTGTTTAATGTTTTTATATTTGATTTACTTTACAAAAATATTATTTCAACAAAACCAGCCCTTTTATAGAAATTAAAATTGTCTTTATCATATTGAATTCTTTATGTTTATTTTGAAGAGTAAAACTACATCTAAAAAGTATAAGATTTATATTGATAAAATTCTATTCTGTAATTATTGCTTAAAAATTAATCACTAATATCAACTAATAAAAAATTTAGATGAAATAAATGGCATTTGATAAATTTTTATATAAATTTGTCACGGGGGAGTTTGGTATGAAAATTTTATCAATTTTGTTATTTACTATATATCCTAGTTTTGCATTTGCTAGTGTAAACAGTGGCGATACAGCATGGATTTTATCATCTACAGCATTGGTATTGTTTATGACGCTACCTGGTTTAGCCTTATTTTATTCAGGTCTTGTCCAGTCTAAAAATGCTGTTTCAGTATTAATGCATCATTTTGCAATAGCATGTTTAGCGTCAATATTGTGGATAATTATAGGTTATTCACTAGCATTTTCAGAGGGTAATGATTGGATTGGTGGCCTTTCAAATATTTTTTTAACTGGACTTCAATACGATGATTTAAATGGAACAATACCTGAAAGTACATTCATCAGTTTTCAAATGACTTTTGCAATTATCACTCCAGCTTTAATGATAGGTGCTTTTGTAGAAAGAATGAAATTTATTGCAGTCATAATCTTTTTGTCACTTTGGCTCATTATAGTTTACGCTCCAGTAACTCATTGGGTTTGGGGAGGTGGATTTCTTTCTAAATGGAATGTTTTAGATTTTGCCGGTGGCCTTGTTGTTCATGCTACTGCTGGAATAGGCGCTCTCGTTACTGCAATTGTTTTGGGATCTAGAAGACAATTCCCAACTTCAATAAATCCCCCTCATAGTCCTGTCTTAACAATGATTGGGGCATCTATGTTGTGGGTTGGATGGTTTGGATTTAACGGAGGTTCAGCTTTGTCAGCAGGAACAAATGCAGGCATGGCTATACTTGTTACCCATATATCAGCTGCAATGGCTGCGTTAGTTTGGATGTTCATTGAATGGATTAGGTTTGGTAAACCTTCGCTAGTTGGTATAGTTACTGGGATGGTTGCAGGCCTTGCTACTATTACTCCTGCTTCAGGTTTTGTGGGAGTTCCTGGAGGATTAATTCTAGGTTTCTCTGGTGGTTTGATTTGTTATTTAGCAGTTGATCTTATTAGGTCTAAACTTAAGATCGACGATAGTTTAGATGTTTTTGCCGTTCATGGTGTTGGAGGAATTTTAGGAACATTAATGGTCTCGTTTCTTGTACTAGAATCATTCTCTGGAGTAGGCTTGTCAGANGGTATGTCTGTTACATCTCAATTTTTAGCACAGTTATCTGCTGTAACCATAACTGTTGTTTGGACCTTAATTTTTACTTACATAGCTCTAAAAGTAACATCTATATTTTCTAATTTAAGAGTTGAAGATCAGGAAGAAATTGAAGGTTTAGANCTAAGATCACACGGTGAAAGAGCATACTATAACGATTAAAAATAAATATATTGAAAATTAATTTCAAAATCGTCTAATATATTTAGATGTATGCTATTAAAATTATACCAAATAAACGAAAAATAGAAGACTGGTTTTTGTATAGAGATCCTGATGATCTAGTAGTTCAATGTTGGAATCATAAAGAGGATGCTGAGAATTTTATGAATAAACTAAACTATGAACTATGTGAAATTACTGAGGATATACCCCAAAGTGCTCTACGTAGGTTTAATGAAAAAAGAAATTCTGGAATTAAANATTAAATTTTATTTTATAAATTCATGGTAAGTGTTTTAAATTCAGTTNAAAAAAAAGAATTCGAGCAAAAAGGCTTTTTTATAGTTAGAAACTTTTTTGATGAAGAAGAAACAAGGTTACTACAACAAGCTTCATATAAAGATGTAAATATTAAAAACCATCTTTATGATAGGANAGATTCCGAGGGATTGGTAACTAAGATGGTTGCCTGGAATCATCCTGATGATAGTATCTATGGGACTGTTGCAAGATCTTATAAAATGGTTGATACTATGGAATATTTGCTTGAAGGTGAAGTATATCACTACCATTCAAAAATTACTGCTAAAGAACCATTTGAAGGAGGTGCTTGGGAATGGCATCAAGATTATGGGTACTGGTATAACAATGGTTGTCTTTTTCCAAATATGGCAAGTGCNATGATTGCACTTGACAAATGTACAAAAAAAAATGGGTGCTTACAGGTTTTGTCAGGTTCAAATAAGATGGGCAGAATTGATCATGCTTTATTAGAAAGTGGTCAAGTTGGTGTTGATTTAAAAAGAGTAGAAGAAGCTAAAAAACATTTAAGTCTTGTTTATTGTGAGATGGAACCAGGAGATGTTTTATTTTTTCATTGTAACACTCTTCATAGATCAGATCGAAATAGCTCAGATAAAAGAAGATGGACACTTTTGTGCTGTTACAATTCTGCTAAAAATGACCCATTTATCGATCATCATCATCCTAAATANACTCCTATTAAAAAGGTTGAAGACAAAGAAATAAAAAAAGCTGGTTTAAGTTTTTTAAATCCAAATCAAGCTGACACCTTTTTAAAAAGACCTNCAGCACCTCCAGAATTAAAAACAAAAAGNGGTAAATTATTTAAAAATTAAAATTTTCAATCTTATTTTGAAAATGTAATGCAAGATCTCTATCATCTAAAATAGGCATTCGTTCATTTTTTATGAAATCACATACATTCAAATTTATATATTTATCAAGACTTTTTTTAATTTCATATAGGTATAAACTTTGTTTCATAGTTTGATTTATTCTAGAAGCAGCTTGAAAAATACGTGAGTTACTTCCTTTGAATTTAATTAATAAAAGATCTGATTTAGTTGAATTAANNAATTTTCCTAACATTGGTTTCCAATATTCTTCTTGNATTGGTTCTCCTTTCTTTCTGGACCAAGCAACAGCTCCAGCAGGAAAAATTGCAATTACTCCCTTTTGTTTAAGAATTTTGATAGCCTCTTTTCTCATAAGTACATTATTTCTCATTGCGTTTTTATTATTACTAAAATCTATTGGTAATATATTTGGGGCTAATGATTGTTCTTTTTGTAAAATCCCATGAGCTATTACTTTAAAATTAGGATCATATCTTGAAGCTAACCATGAAAGTATTACTCCATCTGTTACGCCATATGGGTGGTTTGCAGCAATAATCAAACCTTTACTTTTACTTTTTTTAGGTAAATCTATATCTGGAAACTGAACACCTAAGCTGTTCAATGCTAAATCCCAACAATCATTTCCAATTTTATTTTCTACTTTTTTCGTGTAATTATCGTATCTTTTTTTTAATGCAAATCTAGCAGAACAAGTTTCTACAACTTCTATGAACAATCTATGGTGAAGTGGAAGCCAAGGTTCTGCATATGTAATTTTTACAGATTTTTTTAGCATTTAGTAATGTCCTANCTAATAATTTGGTGTNACAGGTTTAATCTTTGGAAATATATTTTCCAAATCATATGCTACTTTAAACAAGTGATCTTCTCTAAATCTTCTGCTTATAAATTGAACTCCCATTGGTATTTTAAATTCATTTATTTTATTTGTAAAACATAAACCAGGCAAGCCAAGATATGGAGGAGCTATTTGAGGTAACATAGATGTAAAAACTTCATCAAAATCTATTTCTGATTTTGTATCTTTTAAATCTTCAAAAGGAGGATCACCAGAAATGGGGCATAAAATCAAAGGGTATTTATCAAAAAAATGTGACCATTTCCTTCCTAAAGTTGCTCTTTGTTGAAGTGAATCCATAAATTTTTCAATTGAAGTGTCGGGACATTTTTTTGACATTTCCTTAAATANAAAAATAGCTTCCTCATCATTTTCGTCCAAAATTGCTTTTGCTGATGTTCTTCTAAATTCAGCTAGCCACAATACAGCTTGATAATGAGCAATTTCTTCAAAGTCTGGAGCTTCCACCTCATTAATTATCCACCCTTCTTTTTCTAANCGTTTTGCAACATCTAAAAGGTTTGATTTTACTTCAGAAGAAATTGACATGCCTTTAATTTTTGTCAATAGTGCAATATTTTTATTTAAAACAGGTAAATGATGAGAAATTGGTGCCCACCATGGATCATCATAATTAGCTTGCCTCATAGCATTATATCCCATTTCTAAATCTTTAATTGATCTGGCAAGAGGACCTGAAACGGCCATAATTTGACCTCCAATATATCTGTCAGGAGTTGTATAATTTATCATGGGTACTCTGCCTAGGCTTGGTCGCAGTCCATGAATACCACAAGCATATGCAGGATACCTTATAGAGCCTGCTATGTCAGTTCCATGCCCAATAGAGCCTATACCAGCTGCAGTCGCGGAAGCTGCACCTCCAGATGAACCGCCAGGTGTGATTTTATTATTATGAGGGTTCAATGTATGTCCATGTAGTGAATTATTTGTAAACCATCTAATGCTAAATGCTGGAGTATTAGTTCTACCAATTATAAGAGCGCCAGCTTTCTCGAGATTATCTACAATTGTACTATTTTTTTTTGCAATAAGAGATTTATTTAAACGCAAACCATTAGTGGAAGCAAATCCTAATTGGTCAGTATTAATTTTTACTGTTACTGGAACGCCAGCAAGTTGCCCTAGATTTTTGCCTTCTTTAATTCTTTTATGTAAAAATTTCCCAAATTTTCTCGCATAAATAAATGTCTCTTGAGGAATCGCATTTATTTTTGGATTTATTTGGTTAAACCTTTTTTCTACTGAATCTATTATCTCATCAGAAGAGACTTTTTTAGACAAAAATAGTTTTGAAATCTCATTTGCATGTAAAGACCAAAGATCACTCATAATACCAATCCAAAATATCAGATAATTTATTTATACTATAAAATAAATTTATCAATATTAAATTTTATTACTAAAAANTTTTTTGTTATTTAAGTTATATTATCATCCCTTTTTGAGCTTTTTGCAGATCAATTTTTGTATTAATATTAAAAAAAGGATCNGTTTCATTTTTTTTAAACTGATAGTGAATATATTCAACTTTTAAATTACTTGCAAAAAAATCAACTTTTCTTAATCCATTAANAATTTTTATTTGTAAATCATTTATTAATTTTACATTCCATACAGAAAAAATATGATGTTTTTTTTTGTTAGAAGTAACAGATATTAGGTCAAACTTTTTAGATTTATCATTTAACAAATTATTTGCTTTTAAAAAAAAATCAATTGGAAAAAAAGGTAAATCACATGGAATAGTTAAAACCCATTTATATTTTNAATCATTTGCCCAATTTAATGCNGTATATATTCCTGATAAAGGGCCGAGATTACCATCGAATTTATCTTGAACAATTTCAAATTTAAAATTAGAAAACTGATCTANGTTTTTGTTTGCATTAATTGCAATTTTTGAATTATTGGTTAAAACTTTTTCGATAATTCTTGAAATTGAANTTTTATTATTTATTTCCATAAAAGCTTTATTAACTTTATTCATCCTTAAAGATTGTCCACCTGCTAATATTACACAAGGAAACATAGCATCAANTATATNAGTATTATATTTTNTTATATTAAATTTTCCTTAACCAAACATTCCCAATATTTTACACCAAAAGGTAATAGTTTATCGTTAAANTCAAAATATGGNGAATGTAATTTTTCACTATCAATTCCAGCACCTAACCATATGTAAGCCCCTGGTTTTTCCNTAAGCATGTAGGAAAAATCTTCGGAACCCATTGTNGGAGTGCAATTTNCATCAATCATGCTTTTTCCAAAATATTTTTCATAAACTTTNTATGCAAAANTTGCACTCTTTTCATCATTTACTGTTGGGGGATAACCTGGATTTATATTAAAATCAACTTTACAATTATGAGTAATTGCAGTTTGTTCAGTTAAATTTTTAATTTTCGTTAATAAATCTTTTCTTTCATGTTTATTAGTTGATCTTAATGTACCGCCTAGATAAGCAATTTCAGGAATGACATTAAAAGCTGACCCACTATTAATTTTAGTTATTGATAGGACCGCATTTGAAAATGGATCGAGTTGTCTAGAAATAATAGTTTGNAGAGATACAATAATAAAACCAAGAGCAATTATTGGATCATTTGACACATTTGGTTGTGCTGCATGACCACCTTTACCCAAAATATTAATCTCAAATATATCACCACCCGCCATCGCAAATTTTTTATGAATTACGGCCTTCCCTAGTTCAACTCCTGGCCAGTTATGTATTCCCCAAACATTGTCAATCTTAAATTTTTCAAATAATCCATCGGTGATCATTGATTTAGCACCAGCTCTCCCTCCTTCTTCAGCAGGTTGAAAAATAAAATAGACTTTACCAGCAAAATTTTTATCTTTTGCTAAAATTTTTGCAGCACCTAAAAGCATTGTAATATGACCGTCATGACCACAAGCATGCATCTTACCTAAATTTTTTGAAGAATAACTTAAATTTGTTTTCTCATCCATTGGTAGTGCATCCATGTCAGCTCTTAAGCCTATTGATTTATTGGATTTCTTTGTTCCTTCTAAAATACCCACTAGTCCTGTTTTACCAAAATTTTTAAAAACTTTTATACCAAATTGCTTAAGCTTTTTTTCAATGAATTCTGAAGTTTTATATTCTTCATAAGCAATTTCAGGTACAGAGTGGATTTTTTGTCTCCATTTTTTCATTTCAGGAATTAAGTCTTGTATGTTTTTATCAAATTTCATTATAATTTACTCAATCATGGTTACAGCAATAAATAATATATTAACAACTGTTGGAGAAGAAAACCAAACAACTCCTCTGATTTTCGACTCTCCTCATAGTGGAAATACATATCCAAAGGATTTCTTTCATATTACTACTTTTGAAAAATTGAGACAAGCTGAAGATAGCTATGTAGACGAATTATATTCTGATGTTTCAAAATTAGGAGCTGTTTTGTTGAAGGCAAATTTTCCTCGATCGTATGTGGACCCAAATAGATCTGAAACTGATTTTTCTACAACTGAAATATCAAATTTTGACAAAAATATTCTAGATATCGATTTTAACCCAACAATTAAAACCAAATTAGGGATAGGATTAATTTGGTTTAAAGTGCCACCTGATGGTGAAAAAATGTATGCAGAACAATTAACATATGACCAAGTGGCTTCAAGAATCCTAAATTATCATAGGCCATATCACAATAAACTAAAATTAATAATGCAGAATACTTATAAAAAATATAATTGTTTTTATCATATTAATTGTCATTCAATGCAAAACAATGCGAGCGCTATGTCTACACAAGAAAAGGGAACATTAAGACCTGACTTTGTTATAGGGGACAGAGACGGAACTTCTTGTAATAAAAAGTTTAAAAACTTAATTATTACAATTCTTAGAGATCTAAATTACAAAGTAGTTGTAAATGACCCTTACAAAGGTATGGAATTAGTCTCTGCATATAGTGATCCAAATATTAATAAACATTCATTACAAATTGAAGTTAATAGACGATTATATATGGATGAAAAAACAAGGATTAAAATAAATGGTTTTAATGCATTAAAAAAGAACTTTTTTGTGATGGCAAATGAAATTAAACAATTTATAGAAAAGGAATTATGATGAGTGACCCTCGATTGGATTATGAAAATGAATTCCCAGTAGAAGTTACTGGGCCAGACATTTCTGCATATAAAAAAACTAATACAGGTGTTGATTATGTTATAACTTTAGATAGTGGGTTTTCAGGGCCTGATGTTTTAGTAACCGCTGTTGTACATGGAAATGAACCATGTGGAGCAATTGCTATAGATTGGTATTTAAGAAATAATTATAGACCGAAANTAGGAAAACTTTCATTAGGGTTTATGAACATTGAAGCATATTTGGCATTTGATCCTTTAAATCCAAATAGGACTAGGTGGGTTGAAGAAGATTTTAATAGGCTATGGGCTCCCGGAGTGCTAGAAGATAAAAATAGAAATAATACTTATGAATTTTTTAGAGCAAATGAAGTTAAACACATTATCTCTAATGCTGATTTTCTTTTAGATATTCATTCGATGCAAAAACCATGTGTACCACTTATGATGGCAGGCATGTTAGATAAAGGTATTAAATTAGCTAAAGACCTAGATTATGAAATAAAAGTAATAATTGATACAGGACACAAAGAAGGGATGAGGATGAGAGATTATGGTGATTTCTCCAATCCAAAAAGTAAAAAAAATTCTCTTTTAGTTGAGTGTGGGCAACATTGGGAAAAATCTTCTGAAACTGTGGCTATTGAAACATTGATCAAATTTTTAAGAAATACAGGCACTATGGATAATGATTTTGGCTTGGATGTTATTTCAGATAAAAATACTTCTTCAAATGAAATTGAAGTTTTTAAAGTAGGAGAAATTGTAACTATTAAGACAAACTATTTTAAATTTGAAAAAAATTGGCAAGGATTCGATAGACTTTCTAAGGGTTCTGTCATTGGAACTGATGGAGACGAAATTATACATGCTCCATTTGAAGAGACTATATTAATAATGCCAACAAAAAGATTATTTCCTGGTAAAACAGCAGTAAGGCTTGCTTACAAAATTGATTGATATTTTAACAGATTTTTATTGAAGCCTTGGATTGAACATGTCTCTCAAATGATCTCCAACCAAATTTATAGATGCAACAGTTATTAAAAGAGCTATTCCTGGAAATATACTTATCCAAAAATCTCCGCTATACATATATTCAAATCCATTTCCAATTAAAAGTCCAAGAGAGGGTTCAGTGATTGGTAGTCCTAGACCTAAAAAACTTAATGTAGCTTCTAATGAAATTGCGTGTGCTGTTTGTAATGTACCTACGACAATCAAAGGGGCAAGGCAGTTTGGTAAAATATGTTTAAACATTATTCTCGTGTTGCCAAAAGCTAAGCATCTTGCAGAGTCTATATATTCTTTATTAATTTCTACTAATGCTGATGCTCTTGCCGTTCTAGCATAATATGCCCATTGAACTAGTATTAAAGCAATAATTGTTTTCTCTACACCTTTTCCAAATGCTGCCAATATTATTAGGGCTACTAAAATTGATGGAAAACTAAGTTGTATGTCTACAATTCTCATTATAATTGTTTCATATTTACCTCTAAAAAAAGCAGCAGAAATTCCAAATATTGAACCTATAATTAAGGCAAATAATCCTGATAAAACCCCAACACCTAAACTTACTCTTAAGCCATAAAATATCGCAGAAAGCATATCTCTACCTGCGCCATCAGTTCCTAAAACATATAAATTGCCCGCAAAATCCTCAGACATTGGGGGCATTCTACTATTCATTATGCTTACACTATTTAAATCATATGGATCAGTTGGGGATACAAATGGAGCAAAAATAGCGACGAATAAAATTGAAATAAATACAAAAAGTGCAAATACAGCAATTTTATTAACTGAAAAATCTCTCCAAAAATTTTTAAAATTTTGATCTCTACTGCTCATTGATTTATCCCTTTTAATCGTACTCTTGGATCAAGAAATGTGTAAAGAATATCTACCGCAAGATTTAAAAACACAAAAAATGTTACTATTATCATCAAATATGCAACTATTACTGGTCTATCTAAATTATAAATTGAATCAATAATTAATTTTCCCATACCAGGCCATGCAAATACGGTTTCAGTTACAGTTGAAAAAGCAATTAAAGACCCAAATTCGAGTCCTATAACTGTGACTATTGGTATTAAAATATTTTTTAAAATATGAACTAAAACAATTCTTTGTTCAGATAATCCTTTTGAACGTGCAAAAGTTATATAATCTTGTAATATTATTTCTCTGGTTCCGGCTCTAGTCAGTCGAATAACTGATGAGATTTTAAATAAAGCTAAATTTAGTGCTGGAAGAAAAACATGAGATAAACCATTTAGCGTAAATAATGAACTCTCAATACCAAGGAAAGAGCCTATTTCACCACGCCCAGTTGAGGGTAACCACCCTAAATATACAGCAAAAAACATTATAAAAATAATTCCAACCCAAAATGTAGGCATTGAAAAGCCAAGTATTGATCCTGCCATAATAGTTTTACTTGCCTTACTATTTGGTTTATACCCTGCGTAAATACCAAGTGGGATAGCAATTATAAGGGATATAAAAAGAGAAAATAAAGCAAGCTCAAGTGTGGCAGGCATTCTTTGTAATATTAATTTAAGTGCTGGCTCGTTATAAATAAAAGAACTTCCTAAATCGCCTTTGAGTGCGTTTGTTAGAAAATACCAATACTGTTCACTCACAGGTTTATCTAAACCAAGTTCTCTAATAACGCGTTCAACTTCAGCTTGGTCTGCTTCAGGATTTATTAACATTTCTACGGGGTCACCAACTAGATTAACGCCTACAAAAACTAGTATGGACATTATAAATAATACTAGAAAACTCTGGCCAAATCTTTTCAAGATATATTCTAACATATGAATTTTTTAATTTATATATTAAACCCAGAAAAAAATAATTCTGGGTTTAATATTGTTAAAAAAGAAATTATTTACAATTAAGATAAGTTGCAATAGTTCTTTCATCTGTTCTAGGTGTATATGAACATGTAGATTTAGCTGCCCAAGTGTTCATTTGGTAATGAACAGGAATTACACCATAATTTTTGCCAACTGCAATTTCAGTAGCCTTAGCAAGAAGTTTGCCACGAGCAGCAGAATCAACTGTTGCNAGAGCATCTTGAATAATTTTATCTACAGATGGGTCAGAGTGCCTACCTCTNTTTGCTCTTCCCATACCTATTGATTTATCATAANTATGTAATAANGCTCTCAAAGGTGAAGATGCTTCACCAGATCCTGCTCCCCAACCAAGCACCATGAAACTAAATTCAGGACTTTTATTTGGACCACCTCTAGAGGCTCTTTTAAAATAAACAGCTTTTGGCATTGTCTCAACTTTAGCTTTAATACCAATTCGAGACAACATTTGCGCTAAAGCTTCTGCAATTTTAGCATCATTGATATATCTGTCATTTGGGCCATGGATTGTCATTTCAAATCCTTTTCCGTATCCAGCATCAGCAATTAGTTTTTTTGCTGTTTCAGGATCGTATGGATCTGGCTTCATATTTGGAGAAACACCATGAAATCCTTTTGGAAGAAGTTGACCAGCTTTAACAGCAATATTTTCCATTACTTTAGATACCATTGCATCTCGATTTATAGCTAAAGAAATTGCTTTTCTAACTCTAACATCCATTAATGGATTTTTAATTTTACCACCACCAATAGCTTTTATATGAGGAGAGTTTTCTCTAAATTGATCCATGTGTAAATAAATGACACGGTTAGAAGCTCCACTATTAATACTTAAAGTTGGATTTTTCTTAAGTTTTGCAACATTAAGTGGAGGGACATTGTCAATAAAATCAACATCTTTTGCTAATAAAGCGGCTATTCTTGCAGGACCAGATTTGATTGGTTTAAACAAAACATTTTTATATTTTGGCTTTCCCGTTCCAGCGCCATGATAATTTTCATTCGCTTTCAATTCAATTCTATCTCCAGGAACCCATTTTACAAATTTATATGGTCCAGTTCCAATAGCAGCTTTGCCACTATTGTAATCTGCTGTTGTTGCTCCTTCACCATATTTTTTTGAAATAATTTTAACTGTCATTATATCATTTGGCATCAAAGGATAAGGTTTCTTAGTTTTAATGTGAATTGTATGACTGTCTATTTTAATAAAAGTTTTACCCTTTAAATAAGTTCCAAAACCAGATGGTGATTTTGGAACATTTGGAGCTCTCTGTGCAGTGAACATTACATCATCTGCAGTGAAGTCGCTTCCATCATGCCATTTAACACCTTTTCTTAATTTAAATTCCCATGTTGTATCGTTTATAGGTTTCCAAGAAGTGGCTAGGTCTGGATAATGTTGTTGATTTTCATCACTACCTACTAAAGTTCCAAAAATGTGAGTTGCAAAAGCATTATTTGGACCTAAATTGTGGTAATGAGGGTCGATAGAACTTGGTTCTGATTTTAATCCTACAGTAAGGTTTTTTGCTAAAGATAAATTAGATATAAAAATACCCACTAATAGAATTAAAAAAGTTTGAATTAATCTCATACTTTACTCCTTTAATAACTAAATATTTACTAAAAAAAACAGTGAATGAAATTTATCAAAGAGTCAAATTAATCTATTTAAATTTAATTTTTGATGTTATGTTAACAAACATGTCACTGACAATTCTAGATGATTTACCGGAATGCAAAATGTATTATGATGATTTTTCTGGCCTCAAATTATCATATAGATATTTAAATAATCATAACAAAAGTACTATTGTCTTTTTACATGGATATAATGGAAATAGTAAAAGTTGGGCATATCAATTCAGACATTTTAAAAATAAATTTTCAATATTAGCATTTGATTTTCCTGGGTTTGGTAAATCTGATAATTTCCTTAATCCAGATATGTTTAAGGTGTCTGAATTATTCATAAGAGCTTTGAAAAGTTTAAATATTGAAAATTATTATATTGTTGGTCATTCTATGGGTGGAATGTTAGCACAAGTATTAGGTGCTAACAAAAATTCATCAATTTTAAAAATTGTGCTTTCGTGTACACATAAAGGTTATTCAATGAATTATAAGGAGCCACTTAGAGAGCCATATGAAAAGAGATTATATGAAAGAGAAAAACTTACTGATATTGAATATGGAAATTTAAGAATATCTAAAATGTTGCCAGATTTAAAAGACAAAGAAATTTTTAATTTCTTATCTTTAATAAGCCAAGATATATCTAAAGAAGCAATTCTTTGTGGTGGTTCTTGCATGCAAATATTAGACACTACAAATTTACTATCTAAAATAAAAGTCCCATGTCTTATTTTGACAGGTTCAAAAGATATAGTTGTTCCTAAAGAAAAATCGAATTTTTTATTAAATTCCTTAAAAAATGCTGAACATTATGAAATGGAAGGTGTCGGTCATGCGCCTTATTGCGAAAATGTATTAGAATTTAACAAAAAAATTAATTCATTTCTAATCTCTTGATGACAGCTTTATCTTACAAACCATTTGCAATTTATTTTATTTCTAATTCATTATCTTTACTCGGGTTATGGATGCAAAAAGTAAGTATTGGCTGGCTAGCGTGGCATTTGACCGAGTCAACTTTTTGGACAAGTTTTGTTGCACTATCTTTAATGGCTCCAGCAGGTTTTTTAGGGCCTTTTTTTGGTGTTTGGGCTGAAAAATGGGATATGAGGAAAGCGTCTATAATTTTAAAATTTTTGATGTTTTGTGTATCAATTATAATATTTTATTTACAATTTTTGGAACTTCATTCAATTTTATCCTTAGCTATATTAACAATTGTTTACGGTGTTTTAAGTGCTATATATCACCCAGTTAGATTAGTTTTTGTCTCTGTAGTGGTTAAAAAAAAATATCTTGGTAGTGCTATTGGATTAAATTCAGCATCATTTAATGCCTCGAGAGTTCTTGGCCCAGCTTTGGCAGGTTTCCTTATGTTGTATTTTGATTTAAACTTAACATTCTTAACATCAGCTTTATTTTATCTGCCAATAATATTCATATTATTTTTTATACCTTTACTAAAACGAGATATTCAATCTTTTAAAAAAGGAAGTTTTAAAAAAGATTTTTTTCAAGGATTATTATATTCTTTTAAAAATAAAATTATAAAAAATAATTTATGTATTGTTTTTATCAATGCTCTATTTATAAGAGGTGTTTTGGAAATTCAACCAACTATAGCTGGAGATATTTTGTCTGGAAGTAGTACAAGTCTATCTTTAATCACTGCTTCTGCAGGTGTTGGAGCATTACTAGCGTCTATTTTTCTTGGATCAAGTAAATATTTTCAAAATAATTTAGCTGAAATGTTTTTTCCAATGATAATTTTTGGATTTATATCTTCTTTTCTTATTGGAATATTTGCTCAGTTAGAAATTATAATCTTATTATTTTTATTTTTAGGTTTTTCTACAACTNTAATTGGAATTGGCACACAAACTCTAATTCAACTTGAAGTCACAGATCAATTTCGAGCTCGTGTATTAACATGGTGGTCTACGATTTCATTTGGATCTTTATCTATCGGTGGAATTGTTATAGGTTTTTTTGGAGAATTAATTCCTTTAGAAATAGTCTTAATATCGGCTTCAATTGGAGGCTTTTTATTATACATTTATTTTGTTAGAAGATCTTATGGGTTCTTTAGTTTCTCTTCGAAAAATGTAAATTCCTGATATAGTGATGATGATGCCACCGACGATAGTATTTGTTAATGGATAAACATTCCAAATCATCAAATCAATAATTATTGCCCAAATGATGCCTGTGTAGTTGAAAGGACTAACTATTGAAGCTCTTGCTTTTTGCAAAGCAAAAGTCATTAAACTTTGGGTAATAAATGCACAAATACTGAGGCCAATTAATAAAAACCAAACATCTAAAGAAGGACTTTTCCAAATANAAGGTTGAAAAANTAATGTTGCAAGAAAACTAACAAACATAAAATAAAAAACAGTTTTAATAGGATGNTCTGTNGAACCAAGTATTCTTAGAAAAATTATAGTTATTGACCACATTAGAGTAGCTAGTAAAGCAGTAATTGATGCAAACTTTATGTTGATAGATGGGTCGAGTGCGATAACAACTCCAAGAAAACCAAAGATAATTGCAGTCCATCTTCTCCATCCAATGATTTCNTTNAAAATTATTAATGCTAAAATTGAACTAAATATTGGGACTGCCATAGAAATCACAGTTACATCAGCTACAGCCAACCTTTGAAAAGAATAAAAAAATAATACATTACCAATCACACCTGCTATTGATCTAAAAAAATGAAGAAAAGGTTTTTTTGTTTTTAAAAATTTAATCCCTCCAAGTTTNTAAATGATAGGAGANAACAGTANCATTACAATAATTGCTCTTANAAAAGCAATTTGGATAGGGTCGTAATCTTTCCCAATTAATTTAGCTTGAGCACTCATNAAGGTAACGCTAATTACTGCAAGAACCATTGCAGATATAGCTTTAAAATTATTATTTATATTTAGATTCAATTTATTATTGCTTATTTTCTTTTAATTTAAATATAGTCATTTTATTTGGTTCTCTTAAAAAAAAGAANCACAGAATTGAAGCAAAAAGTGGGTAAATTGATGATATTCTTATTGTTGTAATTGGATCACCAAAAAGGTCTATTGCTGCTGCAAAAGGTATAGGTCCTATTGATGCACCAACTACTAAGATCATTTGGCCAGTTCCTTGTATACTTCCAACATGAAGTCTACCAAAATANCTTGCCCAGATATAACCAAATAAAGAGATACTAAACGCATTNTTAATTCCAAAAACTATTGAATATATTATCGCATTNATATACGAGGTTGCTAATGTGATTAAAATTAAGGATGATGCNGTTACNAACAGGGCAATNGAAATAATAATATGAGTTTTAAATTTATCTAACATTTTCCCTACGATAGGAATAAAAACTATCATCGCTAACATAGTGGGTATAAACAAAGCAGTACCAACTTTATTTGATAATCCAAAATAGTCTTTTAGAATTGTTACTTGAAAAAAATGTATAGCTGTAACTAACATTGATATAGAAAAAAAAGAAAAAGCNAGAATATAAAAACATTTTTCTTTGAGTGCTTCATCTAAAGTTAATCCGTAAATTTTACTTTTATTAACTTTATTTGTTTTNGNTTTAATNCCATCAGGCATTAAATTCACATCTTCAGGNTTNTTTATAGCTAGGAAAAGTAAGGGTGGGATCATTATTATCCAAGTTGATAAACCAATAATAGCCCAAGCGGNTCTCCATCCATAATTTTCTATAAGAAAATTAGATATTGGAGGATGTAAACCCATGGAGACTGCAAAACCTAACCCCATTAAGCCAAGTGCTAATCCTCTTTTCTTATCAAACCACTGAGTAACTATATTTGATGAACAAAGCATAAGAGATCCTTGTCCAAAAAATCTTAAAAAACCAAATCCTANAGCGAGCATTAAAAAATTTGAAGCAGCTCCAAAAAATAAACATCCAAATCCTAATACGATTATTGTAACAATTAAGACTATTCGCGGTCCAAACTTGTCAACTAGCTTACCAACTTTTGGAAGTAGAAAAGCAGCAACTAATGTTGCAATCATGTATGCAGTTGANATGGATGTACTAGAAATTCCTAACTCTTTTGTAATTATTGGAAGAAAAGCNCTGAATGTATGTGATTGTCCAGCTCCACTAGCAAATATCCCTAGACCACCAATAACCACAATAATCCAACCATAAAAAAAGTTGTTATTAATATCNTTAACAAATTTTGTTTTAGCTAAANGCATAACNNTTTAATTTACATGTTAATTAAATATTTGGCAATNAAATCTAAAACTAATCNTTATCAATAGCTTTGACATACATCTCTACTGCTTGTTTTAGAGTTCTGTCTTGATTATAACTTTGCCTTGTTTCTTTTGNTATTGGGGTTTTATGAGCAAGTTTCATAATCTCTGCTGAGCCTGCATGAAATTNTGATGTCAAATTAACATATTCATAAGTTTTCATTATTTCATACATTTCACCTTCCCATCTTTTTGCATCAAGNGGGATTTTCGGAACCATTTTTTCCATNGAGTTTAATATATNTGGCTTACTAAACTCAAGCTCTTTAACATATTCATCAAATAAGTTATATTTATGTGCAGCTGTTATAACAGCTGCATGAAGAGCAAAAGTACCTTTAGTAGCNCTCGCATANATCATTTTAAAAGCAGAGGCTTGTCCTATTTGTATACCTAGATTTTTAACAATTAATCCATTTCCGTTAAGTATTTCTAATTTNCCAGCATTAGGTCCCGATACATATAATCTAGTTTCTCCTTTTTCAATTATTGGATTTAAACCTACAATTCCACCATCTATAAAATCAATTTCTTTACAATCAAAAAGTTTTTGCATCTCTAGGCTTGAAGAAGGTGATATCGCATTACAATCAACGTAAGTAATTTCTTTAGATATTTCTGATTTATGTTTAGCTATAGTGGATGCTTGTTCAAAAGCTTTTTCAGGTGGGATAATTGACAAAACTATATCAATCTTATTTAAAAAACATTTTAAATTATTAACATTTTTAATTTTTGACTTTTTAGCTAATAATTTTGTTCTTTCACTTCTACCTTTTAAGAAAGTAAATACTTTGAAATTATTTTCAATTAAAACTTTTGCAATTCCATGCCCCATATCCCCAGGCATTAATATACCGATTTTAGGCTGTTTTAGCATAAATTAGTTATTTACTCATTGGACCATTATTTTTTTCCCAATCACCTACACCTCCGACATTTTTTACATCAGTGTAACCCATTTCAATTANTGTTTTCCCTGCTAGTGCAGCTTGCCCACCAGCACCACAAACTAAAATGATTTCACTATTTTTATTTAATTTTGTATTGAAATAGGGTGTTTTGTCATCTGCAGCAAATTCTATAAATCCTCTTGGAATTGTAAGTGCATTTTTAATAGTTCCTGTTTTTTGAATATCACCACTGTCACGAACATCTATAAAGATTGTTTCGTCNGAACCGTGTTTTTNAATTGCATCCAATGGATCAATTTTTTTTACAATTTCGTTAGCTTCTTTTAAAAAGTCTTGTGCCGTTTTCATATATTTCTCCTATTTTATTATAATTATATTATTGGCCCCAAATTTTGAGGTTGTGATACGCCTATTGTCATCCAACAATTAGTACATTTTTTACTTGTATTACTTTTACTTAGGGCCCACAAAATTTTGTATCTATTTTTATTTTTTCCATCTAAAAAAACTTCTACCTTAGCCTCGGTTTGATTTTTAGAAATTAATTTGGTTTTAAAAAATAGTGACCCTAACAAAACATCATAAGGNTTTGATTTAATCATTGAAATAAATCTACCTAGTGGACCTGTATACTTCTTATTTTCTGGATGAGCAAACAACCAACATTGATAAATACCTTTATTATCGCTAGTATTACTCTGAAGTGAAGTCAATTGTATATCTACAACTTCTAGNGGGCTGAATTTATCATTNGGGCTAATTTCAGCAAAAGAAACATTTTCAAAGTTTAAGACAAATAATATGCTTAATATAGTTGTAAAGGCAATGATTTTTAGTCTCTTTAAATAAATAATTAAATGCATATTTATATCTTAATNAATTAAATTATTTTTTAAAGAGGAACTAAATGAGTTTTTTAAAATTATTTATGATATCTGCTTTTTTAATCATAAATGCTAACAATGTTTTTTCAGCTGGGTCAAGCTCAGATTCATCCAATACTAAAATTAAATCATCAGCTTATTTATCTGCTGAAAAACTTATAAACAATAAACAATTTTCGGACGCAATTTTAAAATTAAATGACGCCTTATTAAGTGATAGTAAAAATGCTGACATTTATAATTATTTAGGGTTTTCTCATAGAAAATTGGGTAAAATGGATAAAGCTGCTTTTTATTACAACAAAGCTCTAGAAATAAATCCTAAGCATAAAGGCGCTCTTGAGTATCAAGGAGAAATGTATTTAACTTTAAACCAAGTTGAAAAAGCTGAAAAAAATCTAAAAAAATTAGATAAAATTTGCTTTCTTGGATGCTCNGAGTTTGATAAACTTAAAAAATCAATTATGGATNNAANATCNGGTAAAAANANTTCNTANTAANNATGNNNAANTTTANNCAAATAACTGTANAAGATATTGCTAANGAAGTTAANGATAATTGCTTANTTGGNATACCNGCTGATTATTCTGGNGTNCCAATGTCAGTAACAATTGAAATNATTAAAAATAANANNAAAGGCTTGAGGTTGTATTGTTTACCACTAACTACAATACAAGGCGATATGTTAATTGGTGCAGGTTGTNTAAATGAGATTGAGACTGCAGCAGTTACTCTTGGAGAGTATGGACAAGCTCCTAGGTTTCAAGATGCAATTGAAAATAGTAGGATCAAAATTAAAGACTCTACTTGCCCTGCATTACATGCACAACTTCAAGCTACTGAAAAGTCAGTTCCTTTTATGCCATTAAGAGGTATTTTAGGTTCAGATCTATATAATAATAGAAAAGATTGGTCGATTATTAATAATCCAATGGAAAATTCTAACATGAAAGATGAAAAAATTGTTATTTTACCAGCTGTTCAATTAGATATTCTTATTTTTCATGCAAGTAAAGCTGATATAAATGGAAATATACAGATTGGAAGAAGAAGGGAATTAGCTACTTTGGCTCATGCTTCAAAAAAAGTTTATGTTACTGTAGAAGAAATAGTAGAAGAAGATTTTTTTGACTGCGAACTTAAAGCCGCAGGTGCATTGTCATCTTTATATATTGACGGCATATCATTATCTAAAAATGGTGCATGGCCATGTGGTTTAATAGACTATTATAATTTAGACAGTAATGAGATGAGCAAGTACGCTAAGGCGGCAAAATATCAAGAAACATTNGATAAATATATGAGAAATTTTGTTTCACAAAATTATTATTCAAATAATTGATCCAAGTGACTGAAGTATTTCAATCTGAANTTATAATAAGTGAAATATCTAATTTATTAAAAGATGATAGACATGTCGCAATCGGTGCGGCATCTCCAATACCNGGTTCAGCAGCTCTTTTAGCCCAAGAGGAAAGAAAAAATACTAACTCAAAGTTACAAGTAACAATTTTGCATTCTCAAAAATTTAATAATTTTACTGATGGCTCTAGAGAGTTATTTGATGCATCTGCTCAGGGCAGAATAGATACTTTCTTTTTAGGAGGAGTTCAAATAGATGGTGAAGCTAACATAAATTTAGTTGGAACTGGCACATACCCAAAATTGAATAAACGTTTTTCAGGATCGTTTGGTTCAGCATTAATGTATTTTGTAGTCCCTAAAATTATTTTATTTCGTGAAGAACATACTCCTAGAACATTAGTAAAAAAAGTTGATTTTATATCTGCACCAGGTACTTCGCCACCTAACGTGTATAGGCCTGGAGGCCCTAAATATTTAATTACAAATAGAGCTTTATTTAGTTTTAATAAGAAAGATAAGAATTTCAAAATTGAAAAAATAAATCCAGAGTTTAGCTTGGATGAAGTAATTAAAAGTACAGGTTTCGAATTTAAAACTAATAAATATTTAAAATATTTTACTATGCCTTCTCAAAAAAGAATTGATATTTTACGTAATACAATTGCTCCCAAAGTATTGAATTTTTACCCACAGTTCGCAAATAAATTATGGTTTAACTAATTTTTTTAAAATCATTTCTCTATAAGCGAGATAACAAGTTGAGCTAAGTATAATGGTTCCCCCAATCCATAGAGTTAATTCAGGTGTTTCATTAAAAATTGTGTAGCTGAGTAAAGCTGACCAAATTAATCTTAAAAAATCAAATGGTAAAAGCATTGCAACCTCAGCTCTTTTAAACGAGCTGTTCATTAAAGTTTGTGCAAAAGTTCCTGTAAGTGAAATAAATAAAAAAAATAAAATATGTATTAATGTTGGCGGAGTCCAAACTGGTAATGCTAGAAATAATGTGGCTGGAATAAGACCAACACCAGCATATAAAGATATTGTATATACTGAATCTGTAATAGTTAATCTTTTTATAATGATAAGACAAACTGACCAAAGTAAAGATGACAGGATCACCATTAAGGATCCTATTTCAATAGTTATATCTGGTCTCAGAACTATAAGTGTCCCAATAAATCCAATTATTAAAGCTGTTATTCTACGAACCCTGATTATTTCTTTTAGAAATAAAACTGAAAAAATTGTTGTAAAAATTGGAACTGTAAAACCTAGGGCTGTAGTTTCAGCTAAATTAATTTTACTTAAACCGTAAAAAAAACAGAGAAGTGCAATTGAATTTAATCCTATTCTATAAATTTGTAATTTTGGATTTTTAGTAATGAAAATCGATTTTCCTTGATAAAATATCATAGGACTCAAAATTACAATAACAAACGCACATCTAAAAAATGCAATTTCAAAGGGATGAATTTCTTCAGAAATATATTTGACTGCTGCATGCATTATAACAAAGCAAAATCCTGACAATATCATGTAGGTTATTGCTACAAAACCTTCAGATTTTGCAAATTCAAATTTACTGTGTTTCACAAAGTTTTATTTATTTTGTCTNTTAACAATTAAATCGTCTACTACTGACGGATCAGCTAACGTTGATGTATCACCTAAATCTTGATATTCATTAGCAGCAATTTTTCTTAAAATCCTTCTCATTATTTTACCTGAACGAGTTTTTGGTAATTGTGGAGAAAATTGTAATAAATCCGGAGTAGCTATAGGNCCAATTTCTTTTCTAACCCATTTTTTTAATTCTGAATGCAATTGATCTGATGAATCTATACCAACATTCAAAGTTACATAAGCATAAATTCCTTGTCCTTTTATATCATGTGGATATCCAACAACCGCTGCTTCAGCAACATCAGTGTGAGCAACTAAAGCTGACTCAACCTCAGCTGTTCCCATTCTATGACCAGAAACGTTTATTACATCATCAACTCTTCCAGTTATCCAATAATATCCATCTTTATCTCTACGACAACCATCACCAGAAAAATATCGCCCTGGGAACGTTTTAAAATAGGTATCAATAAATCTTTGATGATCTCCATAGACTGATCTCATTTGACCAGGCCATGACATCTCAATACATAAATTTCCTTCAGCTTCACCATTTAATTCATTATTGTCATTATCAACNAGTACTGGCTTAATACCAAAAAAGGGTTTTGTAGCAGAACCTGGCTTTGCATCTNTTGCTCCAGGAAGTGGAGTAATAAGTATTCCTCCAGTTTCTGTTTGCCACCACGTATCAACGATTGGACATCTTTTATCACCTACAATTTCGTTATACCAATTCCATGCTTCTGGATTTATAGGCTCTCCAACTGTACCTAAAATTCTTAAACTACCTCTATTAGTTTTTTTTACTGGAGCTTCTCCTTCAGCCATTAATGCGCGAAGTGCTGTTGGAGCTGTATAAAAAATATTTACTTTATGCTTGTCTACGACTTCCCAAAATCTGCTAGAAGAAGGATAATTTGGAACACCTTCAAACATTAGAGTTGTAGCACAATTAGATAAAGGTCCATAAACTATATATGAATGTCCAGTAACCCATCCAACATCTGCAGTACACCAGTATACTTCATCTTGTTTGTAATCAAAAATAAATTCATGAGTAATTGATGTATAAACCATATAACCGCCAGTTGTATGCAACACACCTTTTGGTTTACCTGTAGANCCAGACGTATATAGTATGAACATTGGATCTTCAGCATACATCTCTTCAGGTTCACAAGCTTCTTCAACTTCTTCAAATAAATCATGATACCAAAAATCTCTATTATCAATCCAATTGATATCAGCATTTGTTCTTTTAATAACAAGACATGTTTTACACGAAGATGCTTTTTTTAATGCTTCATCAGTGTTTTGTTTTAAAGGGANTGTCTTACCACCTCTNATNCCTTCNTCAGCNGTTATTATCAAATTTGAATTACAATCTTCAATTCTTCCTGCNAGAGCNTCTGGTGAAAACCCTCCAAAAACAACAGAATGNATNGCTCCTATNCTAGTACAAGCTAACATAGCGTAGGCTGCTTCTGGTATCATTGGCATATANATNGTNATNCTNTCACCTTTTTTAGCNCCTAATTTTTTTAAAANATTAGNGAACTTNCANACATTTTTATANANTTCNTTNTANGTTATNGATTTTTGTTCATCTGGNTTATCACCNTCCCANATAATTGCAGTTTTATNACCATTATTTTTTANNTGCCTATCAATNCAATTATAGCTNGCATTTAATGTTCCNTCTTCAAACCANTTNATATATAAGTTTTNTTGGTCATATGANAAATCTCTTACTTTNTCATAATTTNTAATCCAATCAATTCNTTTNCCATGTTCGCCCCAAAANTTAATTGGATTTAAAATTGACTCTTTATACATCTCTTCATATTTTTCTTTATTAATATGAGCATTTTCTACAACTTCATTACTTGGTTTATATAAATCATCCATTGTTTTACCTTTAAAATAATTTATCTACTTAATAAATTATAATATAATAAATTTTTAAACTCTTCTATTAATAATGTTTTCTGCTTCAGACAAATTGTCTATCTCAAAAACTTTCTTTGTCGTATCATATGAAAAGCCACGTCTTGCAAGAGTTCCAAACCATCTATTTTTTAAATTTATAAAATCATCTTTATCAATTTGCTTTTCATAAAATAAACCTATTTTTTTCTTTTTTGTATAAATTAAGGCAGATTGAATTTCATCTAATTTTTTAGAAAAGAACTTATTTATAATCTTTTCAATAATTTCATCACCAACACCTTTTTCATCTAACTTAAATTTAAGGAGCTTTTTTGAACCGCCGCTGATAAAAATTTTTTCACCTTTAATTTCAGAATATCTTAAATCATTAATATAATTAAGTTTCTTCATCTTATTCGTGATTAAATCAATAAACTCATTCTTTTTTGAAGTTTCTAAATTAGGATCAAAGATTTCAATTTTTTTATTTAAAAAAGATTTAAATTGATATTCAGTAGTTTCAAACTTTGATAAATATCTTAATCCATGTTTATTAAGAAATTCGAGGAGACCAGTTTCATTTTTCATTTTAAATTTGATTTTTTTTATAAATAGTATTTAAGAATAATATAATAACTTATATGAATAAAAACAAAAAATATTTAAGTGTTAGAAGAGAAATTAATATAATTAATTGGCTCGGGCTTTATACTTTATATTTAAAAGAAGTAAAACGTTTCACTAGTGTTTTTCTACAAACTGTTACAGCACCAATGATAACTACATTATTATTTGTAATAGTGTTTTCGATTGCGATTGATAGAACTGCAGGGATTAAAGGTGTTACATATATTTCTTTTTTAATTCCTGGCTTGATGATGATGAGCGTTTTACAAAATGCATTCGCAAATACTTCATCAGCTTTCATGACTGCTAAGGTTACAGGATCAATTGTAGATTTATTATTAGCACCTTTAGGCTCAGTTGAAATTTTCACTGCACATAATTTAGCAGGTATAACAAGAGGTATAATTGTATTTTTTGCTTCATTTATACTACTGTTAATACTTGGGATAACAACTTTACCAGTTCATTATATTTGGACAATTATATTCCTAATATTTGGAGGATTTGCACTATCATGCATAGGCATGATTGCAGGTATTTGGGCCCAAAAATTTGATCAATTAGCGATTGTTTCAAATTTTATTGTTCAACCTTTAGCCTTTTTGTCTGGAACATTTTATTCTATAGAACGTTTGCCTGAGTTTTTAAAACCAATAGCGTATTCAAATCCATTTTTTTATTTAATTGATGGTTTTAGATACGGATTTTTAGGTATAAGTGATATTTCTCCTTATATTTCTTTGATAATATTATTAGGTTTCAATTTTATTTTAGGCTATTCTGCTTGGTACGTACTCAATAGTGGGTACAGGTTAAAATCATAGTTGATATCGGAATTAAAGTGGTCTTTTTAAATAATGAAAAAAATGGTGTTTTACCTTCTCAATACATTAAAGAATTAATTGATAGAAACTTTATTTTTAGCAATGAGAATATCAATGAAGATTTAATCCAACCAGCATCAATTGATTTAAGGCTAGGTTTCAAAGCATGGCGTGTTCCTGCTTCATTTTTACCCGGAAAAGAGAGTACAGTTGAAGAAAAGTTAAATGAAATAGCGATGCATGAATTTAGTTTATCAAATAGTGCAGTATTAGAATGTGGTTGTGTGTATATAGTAAAATTATTAGAGGCTTTAAGCTTACCAAAAAACATTTCTGGCATGGCTAACCCAAAAAGTTCAACTGGAAGATTAGATGTTTTTACCCGTTTAATTGTTGATAGAACACAACAGTTTGAAAATGTGCCAAAAGGTTATAAAGGTTCTTTATATTTAGAAATTTCACCTAGAACTTTTTCAATAGTTGTAAGGACTGGAACCAGGTTAAATCAAATGAGATTTGCAATCGGAGATGCAAGTTTTTCTGATAAACAAATGGCACAACTGCAGCAAAAATATGATTTGATAAAAAATCATGAATCACTTGAACTATCTGATAAATTAGAAAATGGTTTACCTTTGTCCGTTGACTTGAAAGGTTTTGACGGAATTGTTGGATATAAAGCAAAAAAACACTCAATGTTAATTGACTGTGATAAAGTCCAAAATTATAAAGTCTCTTCTTTTTGGGAAAAAATTTCTGTTGAAGATCTAATTATTAGTGAGCATAATAAAAATAGATCTTTAGTATTAAGCCCAGATGCATTTTATATTTTATGTAGTAAAGAATCTGTTTCAGTTCCAAAAAATCTTGCAGCAGAAATGAGACCGTATGACACTAACATAGGAGAATTTAGAGCTCATTACGCTGGTTTCTTTGATCCTGGATTTGGCTCTACAGAATTAAATGCAAAAAACACTAAAGCAGTTCTGGAGGTAAGATCTCATGATGTTCCATTCATTATTGAAGATGGTCAAACTATTTGCAGATTGATTTATGAACCTATGTCAAATATTCCAAATAAGTTATATGGACAAATTAAAGGTAAAAATAATTATCAATCACAAGGTTTAAAATTATCTAAACATTTTGTATAAATTACATTATTATGATTATTTTTATAATTAAGGATATTTCACAATGGCTTTAAGTCCAGACATAATGAAAACATATGGTCGAATTGATATTGCTTTCACACATGGTAAAGGTAGTTTTCTATTTTCTGATGATGGAGGTAAATATTTAGATTATGCTACGGGTATTGCTGTAAACGCATTCGGACATTCTCACCCAGAATTAATTAACGCCTTAAAAGATCAAGCATCTAAATTATGGCATGTATCAAACCTTTATAAAATTCCTGAACAAGATAGAGTTGCAAGTTTGTTGGTAAAATATTCTTGTACAGACCAAGTCTTTTTTTGTAATTCTGGGGCTGAGGCGACTGAGGGTGCTGTCAAAGTGGCAAGAAGATATGCTTGGTCAAAAAAAGATATTGAAAGAGATGAAATTATATGTGTAACGGGCGCATTTCATGGCAGAACATTAGCTATGCTTGCTGCAAATGATAGACCACTATTTAGAGAAGGTTTTGGTCCTAAAGTTCCGGGGTTTAATCATGCTGAATGGGGTAACATTGATGATTTAAAAAATAAATTAAATAAAAGAGTAGCAGCTGTTTTAATTGAGCCTGTTCAAGGAGAAGGCGGAGCTAGAAAAGCACCAAAGAATTATTTGAAAGAAGTCCAGACATTTACAAAAGCAAATGGATCTCTTTTAATATCTGATGAAGTACAAATTGGTATGGGACGTTCAGGATCATTATTTGCTTATCAAAATGAGAATATTGAACCTGATATTATTGCGCTTGCAAAAGGATTAGGAGGAGGGTTTCCTGTTGGAGCAGTTCTCGCGAAATCTAAAGTTGGTAACGCCATGGTTCCAGGCACACACGGTAGTACATTTGGTGGCAATCCTTTAGCGATGAGATCAGCAGAAGTTGTGATTAATTTAATTACTAAAGATGGTTTCTTAGAAACTCTTAATGAAAAAATTAAATATTTAGATGATAAAATAAANACACTAATTANAGGTGAAANAAATAGTCTAGATGGAAAAAATTCTAATATATTAATTAAAGCAAAAGGATATGGTTTTTTACGTGGAATAGAATTATCTGATAGAGTTTCAGTTGCTGATTTTTCAACAGAAGCAAGGAAAAAAGGGTTACTTTTAGTTGGTGCTGCCGAAAATACAATTAGAATTTTACCACCTCTTAATACATCTTTTGAAGAGATTGACCTTGCTTTTTCAAAGTTAAATGAGATCACACAAGACATAAAGCGAAAAAATGACTAATTTTTTAGATATAAAAGACCTTACAAAAAAAGATTTAGAAAGAATTATTGATCATTCTATTGAGATTAAAAAATCTGGTTGTAAGAAAATTCTTAAAAATAAAAATATTTTAATGATATTTGAAAAGCCGTCATTAAGAACACGAATTTCTTTTGAAGTATGTATAAATGACTTAGGAGGAAATAGTTTAAATTTAAATGCAAATGAGTTTAAGTTTGGCGAAAGAGAAAGCATTTATGATAGTGCAAAAGTTCTNGATAGATATGTTGATCTCATAATTATAAGGTCCTTTGAACATTCAATTTTAAAAGAATTTTCAAAACATTTTTCAAAACCTATTATTAATGCGCTAACAAACCATAGTCATCCTTGTCAAGTTCTAGCNGACTTAGTTACATTCAAAGAACAGTTTGGTAACTTTGAAGATAGGAAANTAACTTGGTTTGGAGATTATAACAATGTAACACAAAGTTGGATTGAAGCATCATGTATTTTGGGTATAAATTTTTGTATAGCCTGTCCNCAGGAAGTTCATACANCAAAAGACANTATNAATTNGGCAAAACAAAAAAATGATAGNTTCTTAATTTCAGATAATGTAGAGGAAGTTGCTATTAATTCAGATTGTATAATGACNGACACATGGGTTTCTATGGGTGATAGTAAAAATAAATCTANAGAACATTTTAAACCTTATCAAGTTAATAAGGATTTGATGTCATTAGCAAAAGATGATGCAATATTTATGCATTGTCTTCCTGCTCATAGAGGTATGGAAGTTACTGATGAAGTTATAGACTCTCAAAATTCAAAAGTTTTCGATCAAGCTGAAAATAGAGTTNATGCTCAAAAATCAATAATAGATTACTGTTGTAAAANTTAATTATTAAAAAAGTTTAATTGTGAATTCAGAAAACCTAGTCATTCCATTTCAAATAAATGATAGTATTAAAGGAACTATTGTTAGATTAAGTACTGTTGCTTCTAAAATAATTAATGATGTACATTCTAATAATATTAAAGCAATTTTTTCTGATTCTATTGCTATTACAGCTTCAATTGGTTCAAGAATGAAAAATGATGGTGTNTTTAGNTTNCAAGCTCAAAGTGATGGAGTTATTAAAACTTTATTCATNGATTTAAACAATAATTCATCATTACGAGGTTATATATCGTTAAAAGATCAAAATAATATTCAAAATTTATCTTTNAACCAANTTTTATCGAATGGAACTTTGGCTTTGAATATTAAAGAAGGTAAATTTTCAAAAAATTATCAAGGACTTGTNGAAATTAATGGTCAATCTATTGAAGATACAATTCATGNCTATTTTAATTCATCTGAACAAGTGAAATCTTATTTTAGGTCATATAATATTTTTAAAATGGAAAAATATGAACCGGATTTTAATCATATAGCTGGAGCAATTAAGTTAGAGCTTATGCCTGAAGAAAAAAGGTTTAACTATTATAAAAATTCAAGAGATTTTTGGGATGAAATATTAATGTTTTTAAAAACAATGGATGCTGATGAATTTTTGAAAAAAGAACATTCATCAAAAGAAATTTTGGGTAGATTGTTTGGTCAGTATGAAGTTAAGATTTTTGATGAAATTCAACTAAACAACAATTGTAAATGTTCTGATGAGAGGGTTTTAGATACTCTAAAATCAATGGGTAAAGATGAAATACAATTTTTATTTGATAAAAGAAAAGANATTGAGGTTGTTTGNGANTTTTGTAAAACAAAAAGAATNTACCAAGAGATAGATATTTTTTAATTAATCTTTCCAAAATGAAGATGTAAACATAACNAAAATTGCAAATATTTCTAATCTTCCTAATATCATGCCCAAACATAGAAAAATTTTCCCTAAATCAGGTATTGAAGCGTACGTGCCACTAGGGCCAATCGTGCTGCCTAATCCTGGACCAACATTACCTATAGCTGAAGCTGCTCCAGATAAAGATGTCATGAAATCTAATCCTAAACTCCCAAGAAGACATGAGATAATTATAAAAACAAGTATATACAAAAAGAAAAAACTCATAACAGATTCAGTAACGTTATCAGGGATAGGTTTTTTGTTATAATATGGCACTATAACAGCATGTGGAGTTAAAAGTTTAGAAATTTGAGTTTTTGCATTAGCAAATAAAACTTGAATTCTGGCCATTCTAAGTCCGCAAGTTGTCGAACCCGCACATCCACCCATAAACATTAAGATTAAGAGTAATGTTGTTGCAAAGCCTCCCCATTTGCTAAAATCATCTGTACCAAAACCAGTACCAGTGATTATTGAAACTACATTAAACATTGAAACTCTTAGAGACGANAAAAAATCTAAACCATTTACATANAGATTAAGCGTTACAATANAAACAAGAAAAAACAAAATTAATATGAACCATTTAACTTGCTCATCTTTAATTAAATTTTTCCAGCCATTTTTTAAAATAGATAAATAATGAACAAAAGGTAATGATCCTACAATCATTCCAAATNTAATAATAATTTCAATATTAATNGANTCAAAAGCACCCAACGAATTTGACTTAGTTGAATAACCGCCAGTAGCNAGAGTTGTCATCGCATGAGTNATNGAATCAAAAATNGGCATNCCAGCAATCCATAGCATTAACGCCCATAAAGTAGTTAGACTTATGTAAACAANACTTATACCACTTGCAAATATAGCTGCTCTAGGAATTATTTTATCGGGTGTTTNATATGATTCAGTTTTGAANAGTTGCATTCCTCCTATAGATAACATCGGTAGAATTGCTATAGCCATAACAATGATCCCAATTCCTCCCAACCATTGAAGAAGTGCTCTCCATAGGAGAATNCCATATGACACTTCTTCAAGATTAGAAATTATTGTTGAGCCTGTAGTAGTTATACCAGAAGTAGATTCAAACAAAGCATCANTTAAATTTAAATNTAAATTTGAAAACAAAAATGGNAANGATCCAAANATTGANATGGAAATCCATGCACTATTTGTCAACAGAAANGCTTGTCTTAATTCAAGGTGTTCTAAATTNCTTTCTCTTGAAGACAAATATAAACCTGCACCAACAAATAAAGTTATAAATGCTGAAACTAAAAAANNTGCCCAATCTTCATCTCCCAAAATATAGTCAANAAAACNAGGTATCAACATGAAAGCTGATAAAGTGCAAAGTAACAATCCTATTAAATTAATGACAGGTTGAAATTTCATGATTTATTATAATTTTAATCTTTGGCAAAGTCCAAAAATCTATTTCTTAATTTTTCATCTTCTAAAAACAAGCCTTTAAACTGAGATGTTCTCATTAAAGATTTTTTTTTGTAAACTCCTCTTGTTTTCATGCAATGGTGTTCTGCTTCAATAACTACACCAACTCCAAGTGGATTTAAATTTTCTTGAATAGCATTTATAATTTGAGATGTCATGATCTCTTGTGTTTGAAGACGTTTTGCAAATGTATTAACTATTCTTGCCAACTTTGATATGCCGACAATACTTTTGTTGGGCAAATATCCTACGCTCGCTTCTCCAATAATTGGAAGCATATGGTGCTCACAATGACTTTCAAAATCAATTTTCTTTAACACAACTATATCATCATAACCTTGAACTTCTTTAAATGTCTTTGAAAGAATTTCAGATGGATTTTCTTTATAACCTGAAAAATGCTCATTAAATGCTCTTACAACTCTTTTAGGAGTATCGATAAGACCTTCTCTATCTGGATTATCTCCAATCCAAGTAATTAGAGTTTTAACAGCCTTTTCAGCATCTTCTATCGAAACTTCTTTTTTAGCATCATCGTTTTGAAATTCTGTTTTGATAGATGAATATGAAGTCATGATTTTGTCCTTATTATCCTTATTGTCCTTAATGTATGCAAGGTATCATACTTATTGAGCAAAACAACTCATTTATTAAGTAAAATTAGAAATGTTTAATTCTTTGCATGTAGTATGTGTTTCAATTAATTCATGTGTAACNATTATACAAGGAATATTTATTGTTTTAAGAAAGTTAAATAAAAATTTTTGAAATTGTTTTTTAGTAATTTTATCTAGTGATGAAAATGGTTCATCTAATAATAAAGCATTAGGTTTAGAAATAACTGACCGTAAACAAGCTATACGTGCTTTCTGGCCACCTGATAGTTCAGAAGGAAAGCTGTTAGAAAATTTGCTCATATGAATTTTATCTAATAAATTAAGTACATATGCTTTTTTATTTTTAGTCTCTCTTGGCAATGCAAAAATTAAATTATTTTTTACATCAAAATGTGGAAATAGGAAATAATCCTGTAACATATATCCTATTCTTTTTTTTTGGATATTTAGATGAGTTATTTCACGATTATTAAGAAATATTTCACCTGTCCAGATTAATTTTTTATCACAAAAACCTGAAATGAGATTTAATAATGTTGATTTACCAAGCCCACTTTTTCCTGTAATAAAAATAATCTCACCTTTTTTTACAGAAAAGCTTAAGTTCCTAACTAGAGGTTTTTTCTCTTTGTTATCGAAACCAAATGTAATATCTTTTAACTCAAGCATTTCAATTAATAAAAAATAAAAATGATTTTTAATTTAATAAAAAAAAGTAAAGTTAGATTAAGTAGGAATAAAAAACAAATCTCAAGAAAAAAATTTGAAAAATTTAAATTTGAGTTTAAAAAATTCTACGATTTCGCCAATTTAAAATTAGAAAATTATAATTTAAATGATTGGAATATAACTTTTGACTATGCAAAAAGAAGGGCTGGTGCATGTTTATATTCAACAAAGGAATTATCCTTTTCTGTTTATTTTTTAAGAAACTCCTCTAGCTCTGATATAAATGACACATTGTTGCACGAAATTGCACATGCATTAGTTGGCCCTAATCAGGGGCACAATGATAGATGGAAAAAAAAAGCTCTATCAATAGGATGCTCTGGGCAAGTTTATCACACATTTAATTTTTCTGTCCCTTCATGGATAAAATATTGCTCAAATAATTGTTGGGAGCAAAAGTCATATAGAAGAAAGAGAAATTTAATTTGTAAAATTTGTAGGTCTGAAGTTTTATACAAAAAAAATTATGTTTCTTCCAGCTCTACTAATGTTCCAGATAAATCATTAGGGTGAAGGAAAATCACAGGTTTTTCGTGAGCACCATTTTTTGGATTACCATCTCCTAATATATTAATCTTTTTTTCTTTTAATACTTTAATTGTATCTCTAATGTTTTTAATTTCAAAACAAATATGATGTATCCCACCTTTTGGGTTTTTTTTTAAAAATTTTGTTATTGGGCTCTCGTTATTTAAAGGTTCTAGCAATTCTATTTTTAAATTAGCAAATTCTAAAAAAACTACTTTGACTCCATGGTCTTTTAGAATCATTATCTCGCTCTTTTCCATTCCAAGTGCTTTTTCCCAACTTAATGCAGCTTTTTCTATGTTTGGAACTGCAATAGCAATATGGTTGACTTTTTTATTATCCATTTAATACTTCCATTAATAATTGTAATATTTTAAGTTATTTTTTAAAATGTATTTTTAAATTTATAAAAATTTATATTATTATAAAGGAAAAGCAAATTAGAAAAACAAGCAAACAAATAATTAAAGAACTACAAGATAGAAGAGTTGAAGCTAGAGCTGGAGGGGGTGTTGATAGGGTTGCTAAACAACACAAGACAGGAAAGTTAACCGCAAGAGAAAGAATTTCAATTTTTTTAGACAAAGATAGTTTTGAAGAAATAGATATGTTTGTTGTTCATACTATAAAAGACTTTGATATGGACAAAAAAACATTCTCAGGTGATGGTGTTTTAACTGGTTCGGGTAAAATAAATGACAAACTAGTCTATATATATGCACAAGATTTTACTGTTTTTGGTGGATCTTTGTCATCAGCACATGCTTCAAAAATTGTTAAAGTTATGAAATTAGCAATTCAAAATAGAGCACCACTTATTGGTTTGAATGATAGTGGTGGCGCAAGAATTCAAGAAGGTGTTGAGTCACTAGGGGGATATGCAGATGTATTTTTACAAAACGCATTAGCGTCAGGAGTAATTCCTCAAATTTCATTGATTATGGGGCCTTGTGCAGGAGGTGCGGTATATTCTCCAGCAATGACTGACTTTATATTTATGGTTAAAAATACAAGTTATATGTTTGTTACTGGTCCTGATGTGGTTAAAACAGTTACTTCTGAAGAAGTAACAGCTGAAGAACTTGGTGGAGCTCTAACCCATACTACAAAATCATCTGTAGCTGATGGATCTTTTGAAAACGATATTGAAGCACTTTTAGAAGTTAGACGGTTTTTATCCTATCTACCTTCGTGCAACGATTCTAAACCCTCAATTAGAAAAACTAANGATAGCATAAGAAGAAAAACTGAATCTCTAGATACNCTTATACCTGATAATCCAAATCTACCTTATGATATGAAACAGTTAATAGTNAATATTGCAGATGAGGGAATTTTTTTTGAACTTCAAAAAGATTATGCAAAGAACATTTTAATTGGNTTTATAAGGTTGAATGGNGAGACTATTGGAATTGTAGGAAATCAGCCATTAGTTTTAGCAGGATGTTTAGATATAGATTCAAGTAGAAAAGCAGCAAGATTNGTNAGATTTTGTGATGCATTCAANATTCCTATTCTTACACTAGTAGATGTACCTGGATTTATGCCTGGTACCGCTCAAGAATATGGTGGAATAATTAAAAACGGTGCAAAGTTATTATTTGCTTATGCTGAAGCAACTACAGCTAANGTTACATTAATNACNAGAAAAGCNTATGGTGGAGCNTATGATGTAATGAGTTCAAANCATNTGAGAGGTGATGCTAATTATGCNTGGCCNACAGCAGAAATAGCTGTGATGGGTGCTAAAGGAGCNGTTGAAATTCTACACAGAAAGAANATNGANGATAAAAGTTTCATANNAATGAAAACACAAGANTATGAAGATAAATTTGCTAATCCNTTTAAAGCNGCNGAAAGAGGTTTTTTAGATGATATCATNATACCAAAAAACACNAGGTTNAGAATTATTCANGCGTTTTCAAAATTAAAAAATAANAAATTAAAAAANCCATCAAAAAANTTTGGTAATATACCCTTNTAGGAACTTCAATGATAAAAAAAATATTAATTGCAAATAGAGGTGAAATAGCATGCAGAGTTATCAAAACAGCAAAAAAACTGAATATAAAGACTATATCAATACATTCAGATTCAGATGTAAATGCTGAACACGTAAATCTTGCAGATGAAAGTTATTATTTGGGTGTTTCAGAGGCTTCAAAAAGCTATCTAAGCATACCGAAAATTATCGAAATTTGTAAAAAAACTAAAGTTGATGCTGTACATCCTGGGTACGGGTTTTTATCTGAAAATGCTAATTTTGTAAAAGAATTATCAAAAAATAAAATTATTTTTATCGGTCCTTCTGAAAAAGCAATAACCTCAATGGGTGATAAAATTAAATCAAAAACAATTGCTGAAAAAGCAAATGTTAATGTAGTACCAGGGTTTATAGGTGAAATAAAAGATATTAAGCATGCAAAAAACATTTCAAAAACAATTGGTTTTCCTGTCATTATCAAGGCAAGTGCCGGTGGTGGCGGAAAAGGAATGAGAATTGTAAACAATGAAGCAGAGGTGGAAGAGGCTTTTTTAAGAGCTTCAAGTGAAGCCAAAAGCAGTTTTGGAGATGATAGATTATTTGTAGAAAAATATTTAGTAGAGCCTAGACACATTGAAATACAAATAATTGCAGATAATTTTGGTAATGTTTTTTCATTGGGGGAGAGAGAATGTTCCATTCAAAGGAGAAACCAAAAGGTTGTTGAAGAAGCTCCTTCATCTTTTCTTGATGATAATCTTAGAAACGAAATGTCAAAACAGGCAATAATGCTTGCAAAAGAAGTTGATTACACAAGTGCAGGAACGGTAGAATTCATTGTAGATAAA
>NZIY01000042.1 GCA_002691795.1 SAR116 cluster bacterium | reverse complement strand
ACATAAAATTAAATGTTGCAGCAAGCAAACTAGCAAAACCATATAAAAAACTTGCTGTTTTTAGTCCAATAACAAACTTTTTTGTTAACATAATGTCTTGAACTACTTTTTTCATATCTAAGTTATAAATGCTTAAAATTATTTAAATCAATCTTTAATTTCGAATAATATTTTATTATTTCAATTAATTTACAAAATAGCTAACACTTGTCAGGCTCATAACCTGGGTGCAGTAACCCCCAGAGTGGATTTATGATTAATATTATATTTTTTGTTGTGGGTAAAATTGTGGGTAAGATAAAATTTAATTAATTATATTAAACAAAAACAGTAACTTAAACATATTTAATGGCGGAGGGAGGGGGATTCGAACCCCCGAGAGGAATTTCTTCCCCTAACGATTTAGCAAACCGGCGCCTTCAGCCACTCGGCCACCCCTCCGCATTGTGGTAAATGCTTAAAATTTACACGCCGTATGCACTTTTTTGATACGCAAAAAATTTAACAATTTCAAGTTTTATCTAAATTAATGTATGCTTTTAAAAATTTGAGGTGAGAATTTATGGACTTAATTTCAATGATGAGAGTTTTTGTTATGGTTGCAGACAAAGGATCGATGGCAAGTGCTGGTAGAGATTTAAATTTATCTCCTTCAGTTATGTCAAAAAATTTATCTGCATTAGAAGATAGGCTTGGTGCTAGATTGTTAACAAGAACAACTAGATCTGTGTCTTTAACTGAGGTAGGCCATGCTTACCTTGATAGAGCAAGAAGAATTATAGGTGATGTTGATGAAGCAGAAGCTGCTGTTTCAAGTGTCACAAATGCTCCCAGAGGTCATCTTAGAATTACTGCTCCTAGCACATTTTCTTATAGACATATTTCACCCCATTTACCAGTTTTTAGAGAAATGTATCCAGATGTAGAAGTTGAAATGATAATTTCAGATAATGAGCTTAATCTAGTTGAAAATAATATCGACCTAGCTATAAGAATTGCTTTGATGAGAGATTCATCACTTATATCAAGAAAATTAGCCTCAAATCCTAGGGCTATAGTTGCATCACCAGATTATTTAAAGAAAAAAAGTAAACTTATACATCCAGATGATTTAGTAAATCATGATATTATTTCTTTTCAGTTAGGGAGCCCATATAATGAATGGCATTTTTTAATCGATAACAAGCCAAAAGTATACACAGCTAAAGGAATGTTACAACTTAATCATGGAGATGCTATTCTAAGGGCTTGTATAAATAACGGTGGAGTATGTATGTTATCTAGATTTGTTGTCGGAAGACATATAGCAGCAGGAACTTTAGTCCCTATACTTGAAAATTTTCTACAAGAAGATATACCTATCTATGCAGTATATCCAAGTGGAAAACATTTATCCCCAAAAGTTAGAGCATTTTTAGATTTTTTAATAGATACTTATGGTTCAGTACCATATTGGGATGAACATGGAGATCACAATTCTGATGCTGCAATTAGAGCAAGCAAGTAGTTAACAATAAAAACTTCCACCATTAACATGAATTGTCTGACCATTAATAAAATCTGAATTTTCGTCACATAAATTTTTTATCATTTTAGCCACTTCAATTGGTTTTCCTTTCCTGCCAATTGGAGGGTCTGAGTGAGTTGGATGAACTAATCCCTGGCCAGCTGACTTCCCTCTAACAGTATCAATTAGACCTGGAACAACGCAATTCACAGTAATTCCTGAACCTGCAAATTCTGTCGCAAGAGCTCGTGTAAAACCTATCACTGCTAACTTTGAAGTAACAACGTGAGATCTCCCAATTGCTCCTATGTGAGCTGAAAGACCACCTAGATTAATAATTCTTCCCCAGCCATTTTTCTTCATTAATGGTATTGCACTTTTACATGTTAAAAAAACTGTATCTAGATTTATACTCAATACATTTCTCCAATCTTCAAAAGTCATATCTTCAAATTTAAAAAAATTCCTTTGAGATGCATTATTGACCAGTATAGATAGATGCCCAAGTGATGAACTTTCATTAATTAATTTTTTAACAAAACTTTGATCTGTTAAATCACCAATTATTACCTTAGTTTTAACATTATATTTATTTAAAATAGATTGAGTTTCTTCTGCTCCCGGTTGATCTGTATTTGCATGAATTAAAATATTGAAGTTAAGCTTTGCTAATTCAATACATGTGGCTCTTCCAATATTTTTTGCTCCACCAGTAACAATTGCAACTTTATTATTATTTTCAATCATTTTTAAAACCCAATTTTTAAAAAAACATTTTCTTTTATACTTATATGAATAATATATAATTTTATATAAAAAAGGCTAACAAAATGAAAAAATATTCTAAAGATTGGCGCGATGACATTTACGATGTTTTTAAGGATATCGGAATTTCGTTGGTTTCGCATATACCTGATGCAGGTCATACGCCGTTAATTGATTTATGTGAAAAAGATAATAATATTGATGTTGTAACTTTAACTACAGAAGAAGAAGGTGTTGGATTATCGTGTGGTGCTTGGGCTGGTGGTAAAAAAAGTGCCTTACTTATGCAATCAAGTGGTGTTGGAAATTGTATAAATGCATTAGCTTTACCAAATATTTGTAGAATACCTTTTTTAACTATTGTTTCTATGAGAGGTGAATGGGGAGAATTTATACCTTGGCAAGTTCCAATGGGATTGGGCACACCAAAAGTTCTAGAAGCTATGGATGTAAAAATATTTAGAGTTGATTATAAAGATGAAGTAGGTGAGACTGTAAATGCAGCTGCAAACTTTGCATTTAATACACGAAGATCTTCAGCTGTTTTACTATCACAAAAAATGATTGGCGCTAAACAATTTAAAAANGGATAAGCAATGATAATTAGAAGACAATTTGTTAATAAACTACTTGAAAATAGACAAGNTAATTTGAGAGTTGTAAGCGGTATAGGAACATCNACTTGGGACTTAATGTCAACTGGAGACGAAAAAAATAATTTTGGTTTTGTTGGAGCAATGGGGCAAGCTATGCCATTCGCCCTTGGCCTTTCAATTTCTCAACCAGATAAAAGAATATTACTNATCACTGGAGATGGTGANACATTAATGAGTTTAGGTTCAATGGCNACNATTGCNAATCATCCAATGAATAACCTAACAGTAATTGTACTTGATAATGAATCTTATGTTGAAACTGGAAATCAACCCACAGCAACAGCTGGAAAAACAGATCTTGAATTAATTGCAAGAGGATCAGGGATAGAAAANACNTACACTATTCATAAAAGAACNGACGATTATAAAGTTTTAAATACAATTTATGAAGAAGATGGACCATCCTTAATTATTGTAAAATGTAAAGNAGAAACTACACCTCTTGTTTTTCCACACTCATTTGATGGTGTNACANCAATTAATCGATTTAAAGATACAATGTAAAAGAAAGCTTATAACCATGTTTGATTTAAATTTAAAAGATAAAGTTNTTTTAATAACGGGTGGAAGTGATGGNCTTGGATTTGCTTCTGCAAAATTATTATCTGAGCAAGGTGCTAAAATAGTAATTTGTGGAAGAAGAGGGGACTTTTTAAAAGCAAAAGCAGATACTATTAGAGAAGAAACAGGAAATGACGTTCTTGACATTCCATGTGATGTCACAAAAGCTGATCAATGTAAAAAATTAGTTGAAGAGACAATGTCTAAATTCAAATTTATTGATGTTCTTGTTAACAATGCGGGTACTTCTGCAGCTGCAAGTTTTGAAAATGTATCTGATCAAAATTGGGAAGAAGATATAAATTTGAAATTGATGGCTGCTGTTAGAATGTGTAGACTGGTTTTACCAAACATGAAATCTAGAAACTCTGGTTCAATAATTAATGCTGCTATTGGAGGTGGAAAAGCCCCTAATGCAGGAAGTCTTCCTACTTCGGTTACAAGAGCTGCTGGTATTAATTTAACAAAATCTCTTTCTAATGAATTTGCCCCTTTCAATATTCGCGTTAACGCAATTTGTATAGGTTTAATTAAAAGTGCACAATGGGAAAGACGTGCAAAAGANAAAGATNTAGATACTTTATATGAAGAAATGTCAAAAAAAGTTCCAATGGGTAAAGTTGGTGAAGAAATAGATTACGCTAACTTAGTTGCGTTTTTGTCNTCNGATAAAAGTTCATATATTACTGGCACAGCAATCAATATAGATGGCGGTCTTTGTCCTGTAGTTTAATCACAATTACTTAATTCTTGGTGGATTTATTTCAGCAATTTGACATGCATAATCTAAGAGCGCACTGAAGTCTTTTTTTGCAAACTCTGATGATCTTGCTTGACCGTAAACAGCATGAACAGATGATCCTACAGGAAGTCCTACTCTAAAATCATTGCCTGCTTCAAGAGCTAAACCCATGTCTTTATGTGCTAAATCAATTGTAAAACCTGGTTCAACATCATTTTTTAAAACTTTTGACATAAAATTTATATGAAATTGTCCATTATTTGCTGTTGTTCCAGCATTAACTTCTTTAAAAACATCCAATTCTAAATCAAGTTTTTTAGCTAATGTAAGTGCTTCTGCAGTAATTTGAGCTATAGATAAAATTTGAAAATTATTGACTACTTTTGCTCTAATGCCTGTTCCAACTTTTCCACATCGAATAATNCTTGTACCCATGGCGTCAAGTAAAGGCTTTACTCTTTGAAAATCTTTTTCATCATCACATCCAACCATAAACAATGATTCGCCTGAAATAGCATGACTTACTAAACGTCCTACTGGAGCATCAATAAAACGTAGTTGATTTTCTCTACATTTTATTGCAATTTNATCGGTTCCTTTTGGAGAAATTGTACTCATATCTAAAATAAGAGCTTCTNTTTTTAAATTATTTATGACCCCATTTTCTCCAAGCAATACCTCTTTTACTTGTTCAGTAGCTGGTAGCATNGTAACAANAATATCTGAATCTTTGGTAACATCTAAAATATTTTTAGAGGCAATTCCACCCTNTTTAACAACTTTATTTTTTTTATTTTCGTCAATATCATAAACAAACAATTCAATNCCTTTTTTTATGATATTTGTTGCCATGGGACCGCCCATAGCACCTAACCCAATAAAACTAATTTTTTTACTCATTATTTTACCTCATTATTATTGAGCGGCTTCAAGTGATGCATGCATTAAAACGTTTGTACTTGTAAGAGCCCATTCTTTTTTAATTTCTTCAGCTTCGTTATGACTTATCCCATCTACGCAGGGACACATAATCATTGCCGCAGGAATTTTTGTATTAATTGAACATGCATCATGTCCTGCTCCTGATACAATTTCTTTATATGTATAATTATATTTTTTTGCAGCATCTCTTATAAAGTTTACACAATTTTCATCAAAAGTTATTNGATCATAACTTGCTACTTCTTTAATCTTATAATTAACTTTATGCACATTACTTACTTTACTAATAATAGATCGAATTTTTGTTTCAATATCTTTCAATTTTTCATCGACATGTGATCTGAAATCAATGGTGAAAATAGTTTTTCCAGGAATTACATTCCTCGAATTAGGATAAACTTCTATATGTCCGACGCTGGCGACAAGATTGGGTTGATTATCATTAGCGAGATTATTTACTTCAGAAATTATTTTTGCCATGACTAACCCAGCATCTTTACGAATTATCATTGGTGTTGTACCAGTATGTTGTTCGACACCTGTTAATTCTACTTCAAGCCACCTTAATCCCTGACCATGAGTTACAACTCCAATATCAATATTTTCATTTTCAAGAATTGGACCTTGTTCTATATGAAGTTCAAAATAACAGTGCATTTTTTGAGAACCTACTTTTTCTTTACCATCCCAACCAATTTTCACTAACTCTTCTTTAAAAATATAGCCATCTGAGTCTTTTGTTTCTAAAATTTGACTAACATCAATTTCTCCAACGAAACCAGATGAAGCCATTAAAGCAGGTGCAAATCTACAACCTTCTTCATTGGTCCAATTTACAATCATAATTGGCCTTTTTGTTTTGATATCAAGATCATTTAAAGTCCTGATTATTTCTAAACCTGCTAATACTCCTAGAACACCATCGTATTTTCCACCAGTAGGTTGTGTGTCAAGGTGACTTCCAATAACCACTGGTGGTAGATCATTTTCTATTCCTTTTCTCAAAAAAAACATTGAACCAAGTTCATCAACTTTCATTTTTAAATTTGCATCATAACACCATTTTTGAAATAATTTTCTTGCTTCACCATCTTCATGAGTTAGTGTTTGCCTATTATTTCCACCAGCAATACCAGGTCCAATCTTTGCCATGTCCATCAATGTTGACCACATTCTTTCAATGTTTATAGATATATTACTTTCCATAAATTCATTTTGATAAAAAGAATATGTAAAATCAAGGTTTCTAAAAAAAATTATTTTATTTGTTTAATTCCTTACAACCTTGAACTAAAAATTTATTTATATTTTTTTGAAAATTTTTTATTAATTTTGATCTTTTACATTCCCATTCATCAACTGGGTCGAGTTTATCCCATTTTGAAAATAGAGATAATTCACTCCTTGTTAATTTTATATAATTAGAATATGTATGAGCGATGTAAAAATATGTTCTAGCTATATCACCTCTAATATTAGGTGAAGGTTCAATAAAATTATTTAGAACTTCAAAATCACATTTGCCATAATTTCTTTTTTCTTCAGGTATAACCGACATGTTAAAATTATTTCTTGCCTGATTAACTTCGCCAATAGTTGGTTGTAAATTATATAAATCTGCTTCAATTAATCTAAATTTTTTATCCATTTTACGTGCACATTTTCTACCTCTGAATTTTTTTCCATTTTTAATACATTTTGAATGTCCGTACTCCCAAGATTCGAATTTATTTCCAAACCTTGATGCTGGTACTATATGTTCCCATTCTATACGTTTTGCTCTCTTGAAATTTTTATAAGGTTTATACCCACATTTTTTGAAGTTTGGTTTACTGTTGTTATAGGAGCAGTTGCAATAAAAAGTATATTGATTATTTTGAAATATTTTTTTTAAAATTTTTTTCGATTCACTAAACCTTTTAATTGTTTGGTTTCCATCAAAACTTATACTTTCTGACGAAAAAAATTGAGATAAAATAATAGAAAACAATAGTAGAATTATATGTTTATAATTTTTAACTAGTATATTTTTTTTAATTTCTTTCTCCAGCTTTTAGAGCAATAAAGTAAATTGCCAATGTAATTATCACAATTATTCCACCTGTTATCATTTGAATATTAGGAGTTTCTTTTAAAAAAAGCCAAACCCAAACAGGTCCAAAGATAGTCTCTAATAGCATTAATAAACTTATATTGGATGCATATGTATACCTGGTGGCATAAGCTAAAGCTGCAAATGAAAATGGAAGAATAATTAAACCAGAAATTGAAATTGCAAAAAAATTTCCAATTAATATTTGATCTAAGTCAATAAATAAAAGTCCAACAAACCCTGTGGTAATTGCACCAAAGCCAGTTGTGCCAAATGCAGGAATTTTTGGATTTGCTCTTAAAAGCACAAAATATAAGCCAAGTGTTATTGCAGTTAAAAGTCCACAAATGGTACCAAATATAAGACTCCCATCTGGAGCATTTGTTACTTTACTTGGGTCAGTTACAACAATTATTATTCCAATTAGTGAAAAAAGAGAGGCATATGTAGTAGGTTTCTTTATTTTTTCTTTTAAAATAATAAGAGAAAAAAATGCGGCAAACAAGGGTCCAGTGGCAATGCAAAACAAAATTAATGCAACAGACGAGTTGACTATTCCAAGTGTAAAAAACACTGAGCCAGATGCTTGAATTAAAATAATTAAAACACCTGTTTTTTTAAATATCAAAAAGAAATTATCCCTATACTCTTTTATACAAAGTGTCATTGCAATTAAAATGACACCCATTTGAAATCCTCTCCAAAATAGCATTGTCCAGACATTCATTTCAGAAAGTCTCATAAATAATGTGTCGGGTGTGAGAAGCAAAGCTCCTAAAAAAGCAATTAAGATACCTTTTGTATTTTTAGATTTAAATTTCATTTAAGCAAATGAAGAATAAAAATTTAATATTACTTCTGTTACATCTTCTGGTTTTTCTTGTTGAACCCAATGACCAGCATTTTTTATTATTTTAATACCCTTAAAGTTACTGCATAAATTTTTCATCTGATTCAATGCACCAGGTTTCTGGAACATTCCCCAATCCTTTTCTCCACTTATGTATAATGCAGAATTCGTAATTAACTTACCTTGAAAAACGTTTAGTTCTTTATTTTGGTGTTCAGATGTCATGCATCTATACCAATTTAAGGCAGACTGAAAACCATTTTCAAAAAAAGTATTTGTATACACATCTAACTCATTTTCGGTAAGCCATTCACATTTTATACTTTTTGGAAAAAATTTAATGACACTTTCAACCATTGTATCTTCTTGTTTCATAATATAATACTCTGGTAGTTTTTCTAATTCCTTGCCTGTCCAAGAAGATAGTTCAAATGGGTCATTATATTTCCAGTCAGCACTTTTAACATGAAAATAAGATCTTAAAAAATATCCTAATTTCTCTTTGCTAGATAAGTGCATATCATTGTTGGCTTTCTTTGTTGAATAATACCATTGATAATGTTTTCTTGGAGGATTAAGCTCTTTTAACTCATTATGTATATCAACTTTATTTTTATCTATTTCAAATTTTGAAGGGCCTGTAAAAGGAGCACTCATCATAACTAATGACTTGAAAAGATCTGGTCTAATTAGAGTTGCTGCACCTGCTACTATTGATCCAGCATCATGCCCCACTAAAAGTTCTATTTTATTAATTTTCATTTCTTCAAGAAATGAAACTATATCGGAACACAGATTTATTAAGTTATATTCTCTTATATCTTCTTCGTATTTTATTGATCCCCCAATTGTTTTTCCATAACCTCTTTGGTCAATAGCAATTACTCTAAACCCTTCTTTTGCAAGAAGTGGTAAGATTTTTCTCCAACTAAAACTTATTTCAGGGAATCCATGTAATAATAACACAACAGGGTTATCTTTCTTAATTGCAAAATTACATTCTAAATAGTGAACTTTTAATCCTGTCCCAATATTAACAAAATTTGATTTAATGTTCTTATCAAGTAAGTGAAGCATGGTTTAATTGATTTTATATTTATTTATAATTTCTTTATTCACTTCAATGCCCAAACCAGGACTTTCTTGAACAATAACATAACCTTTATTCATTTTAATAGGGTTCTTTAAAAGTTTTTGCCTAAAGGGATGATCAGATTGATCATATTCTAAAATGGGTTGTCTTGTGAATAGAGAATGGTTAGTTGCTGGAAGTGACGCTATGAAATGGATTGATGCTGATTGAGCAACTGCAGATCCCCATACATGAGGATTTACTTCAATTCCAAAACTTTGAGCTAATATTGATATATGTTTTGCTCCAGTTATTCCGCCACACGATCCAATATCAGGTTGAGCTATGTCAATACACCCCAATTTGAAAAGATCTTTAAAGCCATAAAGAGTGTGTTCATTTTCTCCACCTGCAATAGGGATTTTTAATTTATTTCTTAAATAAGCATACCCTTGAATATTTTCAGGAACAACTGGTTCTTCGTACCATCTTAAATTAAAGTCTTCCAACGCATATCCAAGTTCTAAAGCTTCTGTAACCCCATAGGCATGATTAATGTCAATCATAAAAGTACAATTTTTATTACTTAATGTTTTTTGGATTGACTCCATTACTTTGATGTCATCGGACACTCCAAAGCCTAACT
>NZIY01000041.1 GCA_002691795.1 SAR116 cluster bacterium | reverse complement strand
GCTGTTCAAGCTGAAGAAGAAGTAAAAGAAGAAGTAGAAGCTGTTCAAGCTGAAGAAGAAGTAAAGCTGAAGAAGAAGTANAAGCTNTTNAAGCTGAAGAAGAAGTAAAAGAAGAAGTAGAAGCTGTTCAAGCTGATGAAGAAGTAGAAGCTGTAAAGGCTGATGAGCTTAAAACTTCTGAAATGAAAAAAGTGCAAGAAAAGCCTAAAAAGGTTAGAAAGAAAAAGATTAAAGAAGTTAAAACAGATTTAATGGCATTGGAACTCGCTGAATTAGAGACTATTAAAGAGGAAGATTTAACAGAAGAACAAGAAGATAGGTTAATGGAATTAAGAAGAATTAAAACACAAAGAGCCATGCATTTAGAAGATGAGGAACAATTCCAAAGTGATATGAAACAAGTNGATGATGAAATAAAAGTTCTTAAATCACAGCTTAAAGTAAAAGAACCACTACCAAAAGGTTACGTTGAATAATTTTTTTTCGACAATTTGAATTATAAATTAAAATATGTTATTCTANAATTATAAGGAGGCTTTTATGTCAAAAATTGTTGAAACTACTTTTGGTACATTAGTTGACTCAAAAAGAGTTGCTAGGGGTTTGGCGTCAAATGTAATAAAAAAAGGTGCATTTTACGTTTTTTCAATTAGATTAGAAAATGATGATGTTAGAGANTACTCTTTTACAGATAGAACTAGAGCCCAANATATGAGAGAAATTCTNATAAGTCATCTTGAAACAAGAATCGTAAAAAAAATCAAAAGTTCAAATTAAATTTTTATTTTTTTTCTTCAAGTAAATTATTGATTTTTTCAATTTGAGGACTTATTTGTCGAACAAGNTTATTTATTTCATCTGAATAATTAAANGTGCTTGTTTTAACAATTTCGTATATCANGTCATCAAATTGTTTTTTAATTTCTAAATATTTAATATTTTTTGACATATCAACTCCTTTTAATTGAAAAGCAAGACTGGTGCCAAAATTCAAATTTTTTGAAAGATTTTTATAACTTCTCTTGTTCGAGTAATCTTTTNTGACCATTTTTTATCATAAACATCTATCATTTTTTTTAAAGCTTCACNTTCTAAAACTTCATTTGCTTTTAATTGGTTTTTAAATTGATAATATGCATGATGAACATTAGTGCTATCAATACTCCACCCNCTAAATGCTGAAATTGCATTAAAAGCTTTTTTTGCTTCTNGCAAATGTTCTTGATGATACCATTTGTCAAATTCTTCAACAAGGTTTTGAGGTATAAATGATTTAACTACNAGATAAACTNTCATATATAATTAAACTCTTTTTATATTTTCTTTTTGAAATAATTTNTGCAAACTANTCTCGTCTTGTGCTCCAACTAAGTAACTGTTGTTTAAAATATATGTTGGGACTCCAGTAACACCAGTTTTGTAAGAAAATTCCCAATGTTTATCAATCACTTCTTTATAAGTTCTATGTTTTAAAATTTCTTCTGCNTCTTCTACAGGAAGATCCGCATTTGCAGCNATGNNGATTAGTACTTCAAGTTCATAAACATTTTTTTTATCTTTAAAATATGATTTATAAATCTCATCGTGTATAAATTGATTTTGATATTTAATTTGTGCCCAGTAACCGAGTTCTTGAGCAAGTCTGCTGTTATAGGTGTATTCTCTATAGTTATATTCAAGATTTTCTATATTCATAAGTTTTGTCATCATTAAATTTTTCTGATCTAATTCCTTTTCAGTGCATCTGAATAATTCTAGTAANTTNCGTCCATTTTTAGGTGTGTCTGGATGTAATGGAAAGTGAATAATTTCTATTTTGATATTATAATCTCTAATTGCTTTTTTTAATCTTGCTTGTCCAAGATAACACCATGGGCAAACATAATCTGAAAAAACTTGAAGTATTTTTGTTTCCATATTAATCAAAAGATTTTATTTTAATCTTTTAATATTATATAATTAAAATNAAATATTTCATTAATTATTNTAAAGAAATCATGAATTCTTATTTTAACTTTCAAAATACATATACAGATTTACCNAATTGTTTTTTTNAACTCCANGATATTNATAAAGTCCCTTCACCTACTTTAGTAATTTTCAACGATAAATTAGCAATTGATATTGGTATTAATGTACCCCAAAATAATGAAAACAAATTATCAAACATTTTTTCTGGTAATTTTCAAAATAAAAATATGGAAACATTTTCACAAGCATATGCAGGTCACCAATTTGGNCNTTTTACTAATCTTGGNGATGGAAGAGCAATTATGTTAGGTGAACATCTAAACAAAGATGGTAAAAGGTTTGACGTTCAATTAAAAGGTTCAGGNATTACACCTTATTCCAGGCAAGGTGACGGTAAAGCAACTCTAGGTCCAATGCTAAGAGAGTATNTAATTAGCGAGGCAATGTATTTTCTCAAAATTCCAACAACAAGAAGTCTATCAGTAATCAAAACAGGTGAAGATGTCTATAGAGATAAAATTTTGCAAGGGTCAATTCTAACAAGAGTTGCATCATCGCATATAAGGGTGGGGACTTTTCAATACGCTGCTGCTCAACAGAATTTAAAAATTTTTAAAAGTCTATTTGATTACACAGTTGACAGACATTTTCCCTCTATTAAAGGTGCTCATGATATTTCTATAAAACTACTAAAAGAATTTACTTTAAAACAAATAAAATTGATAACAAATTGGATGAGAGTAGGGTTTGTACATGGGGTGATGAATACTGATAATATGACACTTTCTGGTGAAACAATTGACTACGGTCCATGTGCATTTATGAATTCATATAATCCAAATACTACTTTTAGTTCAATTGATCATATGGGTAGATATTCATTTGAAAATCAACCAATTATGGCTCAGTGGAACATAGCAAGATTTGCAGAAACTTTATTACCTTTAATATCTAAGGATTTGAACAAAGCTATAAAAATAGCTGAAGAAGAAATAACTTCTATACAAGGTATTTATTTCACTAGTTGGTTAAATATGATGAGAAATAAATTAGGTTTTGTCGACACAGATATCGAAGATGAGAATATTATCAAATTATTGTTAGACTGGATGAAAAAAAATAATGCTGACTATACAAACACATTTGTTGATTTGACTAATGAAGACATTCATACCAAAAGTATCTATCAATCAATTGAGTTTAAAAATTGGTTTAAAATATACAAAAGAAGAAAATTCAGTAAAAATTTCGTTAAATTAAAATCAAATAAACTTATGGAAGAAAATAATCCTGTTATTATTCCTAGAAATAATGTTGTAGAAGATGTCTTGGAAAGTGCTGATAAAGGAGATTTTATTCCTTTAGAAAAATTTTTAAAAGTTTTAGAAAATCCATATAATTACAAAACAGAAATACCTAATTATTATAAATCTACTAATGATATAAGGGAGACTTATGTCACATATTGTGGAACATAAAGTCATCTTAATTTTTGGCTTACATCCCATCTTTTTTTTAAGTATCTACAGGTGTCACAACCAAATGAACCATCTGGATAATTATCAACATCTAAAAGATTTTTGGCTTTACGTATCGTCTCTTCGACCCAATTATCGTTACAATCCAATTTAATTAAATGTAATTCAAATTTAAGAGTTTGATTAAACATTGGTTCATTCTTTAAGCCATTATAATAAACAAGATAAGCTGTATTAGACACTTTGAAACCATTCTTACGAAACAACCATTGATACATCTCTAATTGTCTTTGATAACCTTTTGGATATTCATATTTATTCCAAGTTTCTTCCCAATCAAAATTATTTTTTGATGTTGATTTAACATCAGATAAGATTAGTTCACCATTAGGTTTAATCCACACATCGTCAACTGCTCCATAAAAATGGACATCTGTATTACTATCAAAATAGGATATGCCTTGAAAATTATTTCTCCATTTATTTATATCTTCATGTTGAAAAGGTACTGCATCAATATTATTTTCAAGAAAAATTGGGTGAGGTTCCTGCTTATTTCTATAATAATCAAATTCATTTTTACATAGATTGTCAACTGCGCTGTTAAGTGTAAAAGGAAGAGTATTTAATCTAACTTTATATTTATACATTAATATAAAGCATCTTTTGCAATTTAGATATTGTTCGATTGCTGATCTACTTAATTTAATCATGAATTTAAACAATAATAAGAATTTTTAAAAAAACAAATTAAAATTTAAATTTTACTAAAAATTAATAATTTTATAAAATAAAAAAATTAAAATTATAAATATTTTTGAATATTTTTAAATTGGATTAAATTATAAATAATATTTATTAAATAAATATTTTAAAAATAATTTAAAAATATATATATATATAAAACTATTTTAATTTCAATACAAAAATATTTAAAATTAATTTAATTATTGAAAATTTTTATTTTTTTTTTATTATATGAAAGGNNTTATATATATTTTAAATTTAATTGGTTTTTTATGAAAAAAAAGGTTGAAACAAAACGTGATAAGTTCGTTAGGCTTGCTGAATTAAGAACTGAAAAAGCCGTCTTTGCCATAGAAAACCTTATTGGTTTATCAAATTCCAGAAATTTTGAATATAGTCAAAAAGATGCTGATCTAATTATAAAGGCTCTTAAAAACGCTGTTCTAAGTGTATCAAATTCTTTTGTTAAATCTAAAGAAAAAAAACAATTCAAGATTAAGTAATAAAAGATAATTTGTCCTTATTTGTAAAAAGCCCATTATATTTAATGGGCTTTTGGAGAAGTAAAATTTTTAAAAATTTAACGTAATGTTACATAAAATCGTCAAGTTGATAAAATAAAAATGGATTTTGAATTTTTTTTCTTATTAAATTGATGTAAAAAAAAATTTTTCTTGAAAGCACCTTTTTGAATAAAATTATGCTAAAAAATTAATGAATAAAAAATTATTGTCTTATTTCTTTGAATTTTTTTATTATTGCTTTTGAAGTATCTCTTAAAAGGGTTAGCTCAGTACCTGCAGTTGTTAAATCAAACCCATAGTCTAATAGATCTTGCCAACTATTATTACCATAAGGAATTATGCCAGAAAATTTATTAGATTTTACGATATTTTTTTTAGCTTTTTCGATTAAATTAACAAACTTAGGATCATTAAATTTACCAAAACATCCAATATTGGTTGATAGATCCATTGGGCCTATAAATAACATGTCCACACCTTCGACATCAGCTATATCCTGAATATTTGATACACCCTCCTCAGTTTCAATTTGACATACAATAAATAAATTATTTTCAATATTATCAAAATAATTATTTATATTTAAACCAAAATCTGTTGCTCGGATCATTCCTGGGGCAACACCCCTATATCCTTTTGGAGCATATCTGCACATTTCAACAATATTTTTGGCTTCTTTTTTATCTTCTACAGCTGGAAACATTATAGAATTAACACCTGCATCTAAAGCCTTTTTAACATAAACTTCGTCATCTTTAGGCATTCTAACTAAAGCACTACAGTCCGTCCCCTTTAATGCCTGTAACTGTCTCGTAATGCCTCTTGCATCACCATAACCATGTTCATGATCAATAAGTAAAAAATCAAAACCAACTAAAGCTAGTAATTCAGATGTAATTTCGTTATCTAAACTTGTCCAGCAACCTAATACTTTCTTATCTTTAATTAATTTTTGTTTAAGATAATTTTGAATTTTATCCTCCATTTAAAATAACTTTTAACATTAGATATATTTAACATACTAAAAAACTATCAAATTATAAATTCATTTTGATATATTCTTTACTTAAAAAATTATTATAGATAATATTTCTGAATGAAATGTAAAATTATAGATGCACAAATTTTTACTGCTCAGGTTACAAATAAAACTATCTGGTTATTCATTTCATTAAGAGACATAAATAATATCGAAGGCTGGGGCGAGGCTAGTTTACAAGGAAAAGAAACTGAGGTTTGTAAAATTAAAAATGATATTTTTAAAATTATTCTTAATCAAAATTATACTTCACCTTATGATTTCAAAAACAAACTTCCATTTTCCAATATTATTGAGGCATGTATTAGTTCTGGTTTAATGCAATGTCTTTGGGATATTCAAGGTCAATTAGAAAACAAAAGTATTTCAAGCTTTTTTGGAACACAGCGATCAACAATAAATATTTATGCAAATTTTAATCGTTTTACTATAGATAGAAGTTTAGTTGGTATTAGTAAAGCTGCAAAAAAAGTTGCATTGCAAAATTTTGATTTTGTGAAGTTTGCACCTTTTGATGAAGTTAACCCTAAAATGGAAACAAAAGAAATGTTAAACGCTATGAGGATAGGATTAGATAGAATTATAAAAATTAGGGATATATTTAAGTCTAAAACTAAAATTATGATAGATTGTCACTGGAGATTTAATTATGAAGCAAGTATTGAATTGTTAAACGAATGTAAAAAATTTGATTTATATTGGTTAGAATGTCCTATCCCTGAAAACCTAGAAAACATAAATTCAATAAGGAGGTTAAGGTCAATAGCTAANAATTTTGGAATTAAGCTTGCTGGCTTAGAAAAAAAAATATTAAAAGAAGGTTTTTCTAAATTTTTGAATGCCGAAGCTTATGATGTAATGATGCCAGATATAAAATATGCTGGAGGTCCAGATGAAATGATAGAAATTGAAAAACTTTTTTTAAAAAATAATGTTGAGTTTTCTCCTCATAATCCAACTGGTCCAATTTCGCATATTCATACTTTACATGTCTGTGCATCAGTTACAAACAATGCTCTTATGGAACATCAATTTGAAGAAACTTCTTATTTTCAAAAATTATTAAACAGTTTAGTACCAAAAATTGTAAATGGACAATCATCAATAAATACTGCAGTTCCTGGTTTAGGAAACAGTATTAATAGAAATGTATTGAAAGATTTAAATTAATAGTTTTAAAAATTATTTTTAATTACGTGAGCTAGTAATATTTTCAACGTGAACATGTTTTCCTTTTTTAATATCTTTTGTAGCTATCCCTATAACTTCTCCATATTTCAAAATTTTATCACCTTTTTTAATAATTTTTAATGAAAATTTATGAAATATCTTTATAGAATCCTCCAAAGTAAAATTGATGAAATGACCTTCAATTTTTAAAGTTATTTTCTCATTTGAATTAATTTCTCTTAAGGAAGTTGCAACATTATCAATTTTGTTCAAGATAATTGCATCAGTTTTTTTCATATTAATTATAAACTCCTATCAATTCTAGAGAAAACTTCTGAAGATTCTGTTAAAACTTCTCCCCAAGTAAGAGACCCAGAACAAATATCTTTAATTAATTTCCATAACTCTTTTGATGATTTTTGAAGAGATTTTTTTTCATAAATTACATCTGAACATTTAAAATCTAATTGTTCAGGCAAATTTTTACAAGTTATTGGATTAGCACTAAACTTAATTGTGGGTGCTATTTGATTGTTAAAACTATTACCAACACCTGTTGAGAAAAGTATAAGTTGACAACCTGCAGAAGAAAATCCACTTAGCGACTCTGGTGCATAGGACGGAGCGTGCATTAAATTAAGACCTTTTTTTCTTGGCCGCTCTCCCCAATTTATAAGATCTTGAATTTTACTGGTACCACTTTTTGTAACATTACCAAGTGATTTTTCTTCAATTGTTGATAATCCAGCTTCTATATTTTGAAAACCAGGGTTATTCCCAAGTAAGTCTATATTTTTTGATTTTGCAAAATTAATCTGTGAGTTTAAAGAATTCATAATTTTATTTTTAATTTTATTTGAAACAGTCCTTTTAATTAACAAATGTTCTGCTCCAAGCCATTCAATAGTTTCACCAAGTATGACACTTCCACCTAGATTAACTAATTTATCAGAAATAAGACCCATGATAGGATTTGCAATTATCCCTGAGCTTGGATCAGATCTTCCACATTCAAGGCCAATCACTAAATTTTTNAGTGANACTTTTTCTCTTCTATTATTAGAAATTTCTTTCATTAATTTTGCCCCTGCACGTANACCTTTTTCAAACAATTCAATTCCATCATGGTTACACTCGTCTAATGTAAGAAGCACAACGGGCTTTTCTGATTTTTTTAATTTAGACTTAATTAAATTCCCTTTTGGTGGATCAGCACTAACAATTAAAACACCTCCAACATTTGGATTATTACAAAAACCTATAATAGCATTTTCTTGTCTAAGTTTATCTTCTCCAATTACACCTCCACCATATGGATTATCTACAAATAGCGAACCTTGTAAAAACGATGAAATTTTTCTTGAAATAGGCCCTGTTAATCCCGTTATTGAGATTATTAAAAGTTTATTTCTAATCCCTACAGAACCATCTTTTCTTTTATAACCGTTGAAATATTTATCCATTTTTAATTAAAAAATATTTAAAAAAGTATCTTAACATAAAATTAATTCTTCAAAAAAAACTATTTTTTTTCGATAGATATTATTGATAACAATTTAAACTATTTTGGGTTAAGGTCTTTTAGGCTTTAATTCTAAAACAAGAATTTATTGTAGTTATTGTTATGTTAAAATTCATTGAGTGATAATTGATTTTTTTATGCGTGAGCAATTCTCTCAACACCTGGGGGGATTGTTTTCATCAAAACATCTAGATGTCTTGCAATAAGATTATTTTTTAAATCTTTATATTTTTTATCATTCCATAAATTTTTAAATTCACCTGGATCTTTTTCTAAATCATATAATTCACCTAATCCAGAATGTGAGTGATATACAGCAAGTTTAAACCGACCATCAAAGGTCATTGTTGCTTGTGTATAGTTATTAATTTCACTACTACCTAAAGAATCATTAAAGTCGGTAACAACTACTTCTTTATGAAAATTAAAGTTACTATCTCCGGTTAACAAACCATGTAATGATTTTCCTTGCATATAATGAGGAATTTCTAAACCACATGCCTCCAATAGAGTTGGGGCTATATCAATACTTTCAACCAATGCATTAGATACAACATTTTTTTTGTATTTTTTGGGCCAAGAGAAAATTAAAGGAACATGGATTAAACCTTCAAAAAATTTACAACCCTTATATATTAAACCATGGTCACCCAACAACTCACCATGATCACTAGTAAAAATTATTATAGTATTTTCAATTTGATTATTTTCTTTTAAATCATCCAATATCAAACCAAATTGATGATCAATATTTTCTATCATTGCATAATATGCAGCTTTTATTCCTAATCCATCAAAATATTCGGGTGGCCTTGAACCAGTACCTTCATCACCATTATCTCTGATTTTTAATTTAACATTATCATCTAACACAGGATTGACCGACCTTAATTTTTGGCTTCTTACCTCAGAAAATTGTTTTTGGCGTAAAATGTCGCTATTTTTAAATAAAGGAGGGGGTAAATTTTTGGGATTATATTTTTTAAGAAATTCTGGAGGTGGGTCAAATGGTGGATGAGGATCAAATGGGTTTACACTTAACATCCATGGACCTTTCCTTTTTTGATTAATAAATGAAATGGCTGTTTCAGTACACCAAGTTAATTGATGAAATTCTGCGGGAATACCAACTTTAAGATATTCTTTATTTTTACTAAATAAATTAATTGGGTCTTGTTTTTTTTTTCTTAGCCATTTCCAGTAACTGTTTGAATTTGGAACTTTTTCCCATGAAGGGTTTTGACACCATTCAAAAAAACGATAACCATCGTCAGGTCTTTTTTCAAGTTTTGAAGCTGATGACAAATGTAATTTTCCTACAAGTCCGCAATCATATCCTGCATCTGCAAGTAATTTAGTTATTAAAACTTCACTTTTTGGAAAGAACGCATTTCCATTTCTATATACTTGATGAGCAGCTGGATAACGACCTGTTAAAAAACTAGCTCTGCTAGGGGTGCAAAGTTGATTTTGTACGTAACAATTGCTTAAAGCGACCCCTTCGTTAATCAATGCATTTATTCTTGGTGTATTAATATATTTGTTTCCCAAAGCATTTATTACATCGAATCGCATTTGATCAGCACAAAACCATAATATATTTGGTACGTTTTCTTTNAACATTTCACGCTCCAACTTAAGACTTTATAAAAAAATAATTTTAACAANTATTCACTGTAAGTATAAAATATAATTACAGAAATCTANTATCATATTACCAAATATATAACTAAAGTTATATTTTTNTAAAAAAAAGTTAGTGGATTTAATAAAATATGACATAATGGTTAACATATTAAATATTTTTTATGGAGGAGGAATTGAATATATTTAAAAAATCATCACTTGCAATTGCAGCTATTGCATCAGTCCTGACTTTTNTGCCTGAGGTAGGATTTGTAAATAACCAAGCAAAGGCCGAATTTCCAAATAAGCCTATTAAAGTNTATGTTGGATTTAAACCGGGTGGAAGAACAGATATGATTGCACGTCTTATATCTAAGCACATAACTGAAAAAAAGTTACTTTCACAGCCAATTGTTATCGTCAATAAACCTGGTGCGGCTGCTGCAAATGCTGCTAGAGCTGTTTTAGCTGCTAAGCCTGATGGGCATACTATTCTTCACTGGTCACATCAAGTGTTAATCACTAATGCTATGAAGGTAAATAAACTTCATCCAGAAGATTTTACAACAATTGGATATACAGGTGGAGGGAGCCCTGTTTGGACAGTCCGTGAAGATGCACCTTTTAATTCATTAAAAGATTTAACAAATCATCTTAAATCGAAACCAAAAAGTCTTGTTGAAGCTATTGGAATAGGAACAATACCTCATTTAATTGGTGTTCAGCTTACTGCAGCAGCTGGAGTTGAAACACGTCTAGTAGGAGCTGGAGGTGGAGCTGATCGCCTGGCACGTTTGTTAGGAAAAAATGCTGATATAGCCCTTTTTTCTGCTGCAGGTTATCTAAAACATAAACCATCAGGAATAAAGGCGCTTGTATTTTTTGGTCCAAATAGAATACCTTCTATAAAGGACATACCTACTGCAAAAGAGCTTGGTTATAACGTGGTTTGGGCAAACCCTGCTTCTTGGTTAGGTCCAAAAGGTATGGATGAAAGTGTAGTAAATAAATGGCAGACTGCATTGAAAAAGGCTATTGAAAGTAAAGAAATTAAAGATTTCTATAAAAGCAAAGCGTTAGATCCTTACTGGACTGATGGAGAGGCTGCTTTAAAAGACTCTCTAAATGTTCTGAAAACTTTAAAAAAGGTCGTTGTAGATAACAATATAACGAAAAAAAAGAAATAACATTAAATCAAATTTCATCACAGGTAAATCCTGTGATGAAATTACAATAATTTAATTATTTTTAATATTTGGTTTAATTATGAAAAATAACGTAAATCCTAAAACTGAAATAGTTCTATCGATTGGCTTAATAATTTTTAGTGCCATTGTTTATTATTTTTCTTTAGAATTACCAGAACCAGAGTATGAACCTTTGGGGTCAGCTGCATTGCCAAAAGGATTAGCAGTTATAATGAGTTTATTGTCATTAATTATTATAGTGAGAGCCATACCCAAAATAAATACTTATAAACCTAAAACGAATACAAATGATAATGTCACATCAAGACCAAAACTTGCTATTCTTGTATTTATAATTACTTTAATATTTATTGGCATTCTAGATTTTGGTATCTTAGGATTTTTGCCAGCAGGAATAATTTATTTATCTACAATAGGTTACCTAATGACTCACAGAGATTTTAAAAGGATTCCATGGATTATAGCTTTTTCTATTATTTTAACACTCTTTAGTTATTATGTTTTTACCAAATTTTTCTATATTGATTTACCTTGATTTAAGAATGTAGTAAAACATGGAACAATTATTTAATTCATTTCAGTATCTTTTTCAATTCTGGCCAATGTTCCTCCTTTTTTTAGGAGTTTTTTTAGGAATTGTTGTTGGGTCAATTCCAGGCTTAACAACTACAATGTTAATTACATTAACTTTGCCTTTAACTTTCTTTATGGAAAGTGTTAATGCTATTACTCTATTGATTGGAATGTATGTAGGTGGAATTTCAGGAAGTCAGATCGCCGCAACTTTACTTAGAATGCCAGGCACTCCAGCCTCAATCATGACTACTTTTGATGGATATCCAATGTCCCAGCAAGGGAAATCAGCACGTGCATTAGGTTTAGGAATTACTTCTTCTTTTATTGGTGGTTTAATTTCTTGGCTGTTTTTAGCAACATTATCTCCTCCACTTGCTAAATTAGCACTTACTTTTGGTCCTTGGGAATATTTTACTATGGTTCTTATGGCATTAGTAATGCTTGCTAGTCTCAGCCAAGGTTCGTTAATTAAAGGTTTGATAGCTGCTTGTTTAGGAATGATGGTTCATCTTCCGGGTGTAGATCCTTCTATTGGACAAATGCGTTTAACTTTTGGTTTTGAATCTTTGGAAAGTGGTTTAAGTCTNATGCCNGTTTTAATTGGAGCTTTTGCAGTAAGTCAGATTTTTAAAGACATTATCAACATAGATTCCAAACCACCTGATGTTAGTGTAAAAAAAGAGGGTTTACTCCTAAGTTTCAAGGATATTAAGAAAAATTCTGTAAACTTCATTAGATCAAGCATTATAGGTACATGGGTTGGTTTATTACCAGGAATTGGTGCCAATATAGCTGCTATGTTATCTTATTCAACTGCTAAATCTTCATCTAAAGAACCTGAAAAATTTGGNACTGGTCATGAGCCTGGAGTNATATCAGCAGAAACGGCAAATAACTCTTCTATAGGTGGAGCATTAATACCATTAATTACAATGGGAATTCCTGGTTCTGTAGTTGATGCAATACTTATAGGAGCATTGATAATTCATAATTTAGAACCAGGCCCACTTTTGTTTACAACAAATCCAGAAATTGCTTATGGTGTNATTTCTGCCTATTTAATTGCAAATATTATTATGTTTGTAATTATGATTTTTGCTGTTGTTCATATTGCTAAAGTNCTTTANGTTCCTCGAGCATATTTGCTNGCANCAATACTTTTATTTTGTGTAATAGGTATTTTTGCAGTAGGTAANAGTTTTTTTGATGTTTGGGTAATGATGGTTTTTGGTGTCATAGGTTTCATTATGGAGAGAGCCAAAATGCCTCTTGGACCGTTTGTTATTGGGTTTGTCTTNTCTCCAATAGCAGAAGCTCAATTACGCTCNGGACTTATGGCATCAGAGGGAAGTATAGAGCCACTTTTTACAAGACCTTTTGCGGCTACATTTCTAGTAATATCTATTCTTTCTTTGTTATGGCCTTTATATTCTGATTGGAAAAAAACAAAATCTTNAGACAATACCAATAAATAAAATATAAAAAAGTTGAGTATGAAAAAAGTTAAAAATCCAAATATATTATTTTTATGCGTTGATCAATGGCCGGGCAAACTTTTAGGCTGTGCAGGTCATTCAGAAATAGAGACACCTACAATTGATCGTCTTGCTGCTAGCGGAGTACAATTTACACGTGCTTATGCAGAAACACCCATTTGTATTCCTGCTCGTCGTTCTATTATGACAGGAACTTCTCCACGTGCACATGGTGATCGAGTATTCCAACCCGCTTTACCTATGCCGGCAANCATGCCAACANTACCTCAAATATTTCGAAACAATGGATATCAAGCAAATGCCATAGGTAAAATTCATGTTTTTCCTCAACGTAACAGAATTGGTTTTGACGATGTTGTTTTATATGAAGAAGGTCGTTCAAATTTAGGNTCTATTGATGATTATGAAATTCATCTTGCAGAAAATGGTTTTGCTGGAAAACAAAATATGCATGGAATGAGTCAAAATGAATTTTCTTGGACAACATGGCATTTGGAAGATCGTTATCATCCAACTAATTGGATAACCTTAGAGGCTTGCCGTTCAATAAAAAGACGTGATCCTACCAGGCCTGGATTTTGGTTTGTATCTTATAATCATCCTCATCCTCCGTTAGTTCCTCTTAAACAATATTTTGACCGTTATAAAGNTATNCAAATANCTGCTCCTAATATTGGTTCTTGGGCTCAAAAAAAAGATAGACCATATCCAATAAAACTTATTCAAAAAACNTGGGATCAATTATCAGATAAAAAATTAGAAGATACACGTAGAGCTTTTTATGCNTTATGCACCCATATTGATCATCAAATCAGAACAATAATTGGAACTCTAAGAGAAGAGAAAATTCTTGATAACACAATTATTATGTTTTGTAGTGATCATGGTGAGATGCTTGGTGAACACGGTCTTTATGCAAAACGAGTTATGTACGAAAATTCTTCTAACATACCCATGATAATTTCAGGTACTCCAAATGAAAAAAGATTAAAAAAAGGTNATAAAGACAATAGGTTAGTAGGNCTTCAAGATATAATGCCTACATTATTAGACTTAGTAAATATTAANATTCCAGAAACATGTACGGGCATNTCAATGATTAAAGATNTAAAAAGAAAAACTCTTTATTGTGAATCACAAGAAGGTGTCACAGCAACACGTATGATAACTGATTCTCAGTATAAATTAATTTGGTATCCAGGAGGTAATCGTTGGCAGATGTTTGATTTAAATAACGATCCATATGAAAAAAATGATCTTTCTAATAATCAATCATATAAAAAACAAATGAAAAATTTGCAGGATGAGCTTATAAAAGAACTTTATGGATGTGATAAAAGATGGCTAAAAGGGAAAAAATTCATAGGTTTTAAGACATCAAATTTTATACCAGCACCTGATAGAAATTTATCTGGTCAAAGAGGACTTCACTATCCTCCTCCAAAATCNATTGANCCTNNAATTGCACAGGGNGTNACTAATCGNTGGGAANCTNAAGNNANANAAGTTAANANAGNTTTTAATTNNNTATAATTNANNNNAATAAAGGAGTTTAAATGAANAAAAAAGGGACGCTTAAAAGATACCAACCCACTCAAAATAATTATGAAAGGTTATCCAATGACATCTAATCCAGACATTGTTTTTATTATCACAGACCAACAAAGGTATGATACCATAGCATCACTTGGAGCCTCACACATGGACACTCCAAATATAGACCGGCTTGTATCAGATGGTGTTTCTTTCAGTCAGTGTCACGTAACAGCGCCGTCCTGTGTACCTTGTCGAGCTAGTTTATTTACGGGATACTATCCACACACTAACGGTGTGCTTGCCAATGGTCAACCATGGAGCAAAACATGGGTCTCCGACTTAGCAAACACAGGGTATCATTGCGTTAATATTGGAAAAATGCACACTATCCCTTATGATTCGAATGCAGGTTTTCACGAACGATTTGTAGTTGAAAATAAGGATAGATATCTTGAAGGTCGATGGTTTTTCGATGAATGGGATAAAGCACTTGCTTCACACGGATTAAAAAAACAGCAGCGCGAGGAATATCGAAAACGAACGGATTATCGTGACAGGCTTGGTGCTTTTACTTGGGACTTGAACCCAAAACTTCATTCGGATAATTTTATTGGTGAAACAACTTGTTGGTGGCTTAAAACAAAGCCCATAGAAAAACCTCTTTTTCTTGTCATAGGATTTCCTGGACCACATCCACCCTTTGATCCTACACCTGAGATGGCAGAAAAATATATGGCTAGAGATTGCCCTTTACCAAATGTTAGTGATGAAGAATTATCAAATCTTGTTA
>NZIY01000040.1 GCA_002691795.1 SAR116 cluster bacterium | reverse complement strand
TGAGAGATGAAGATATGGTTACTTCATTATTCGTTACTGACACTCATACTCCAATATTATTCTTTACTTCCAAGGGGATGGTATATCAATTAAAATGTTACAAATTACCAATTGCTGCCCCTCAGGCACTTGGTAAGGCAATGATTAATATCCTTCCTATTGATACTACTGAAAAAATACAAACTGTTATGCCAATGCCTTCAGAAAAAGATAGTTGGAATGAATTACAAATTTTATTTGCAACTAAAAATGGTAACGTTAGACGAAACCAATTAAATGATTTTGTTAATATAAGACAAAATGGTAAAATTGCTATGAAACTACATGATGATGATGAGTTGGTTTCTGTCTTACCCTGTAATTCTACTGACAATTTTTTCTTAGCTACTAGACAAGGTAAAGCTATTAGGTGTGATATTAATGATGTTAGGATATTTGTTGGAAGAGATTCTTCTGGTGTAAGAGGAATAAAACTAAAACCAAATGATTATGTGGTTTCAATGTCTATAGTAAACGAAAATTCAAAGCAATTTGTTTTATCAGTTACTGTAAATGGCTTTGGGAAAAGAACAGCAGTTGAAGATTATAGAATTACAAATAGAGGTGGACAAGGTGTTGCAAATATTGAATGTTCTGACAGAAATGGTCCAGTTGTATCATCGTATATAGTAACATCTGAAGATGAAATTATGCTTGTTACCAATGTAGGTAAACTTATAAGACTTAAGGTTCACGAAAATGAAAACAACTCTATTAGAGTTACTGGTAGAAAAACTCAAGGAGTTAAATTGTTTGATGTATCAGTTGAAGAAAAGGTTGTTTCTGTAGCATTGCTTATTGACAATGATGATAATGATAATGATAACGATAACGATACAAATACAAATATTGATTAATTAATCAACTTAATTGAAAAAGATAATATAAATTATGAAAATAGGCCTTTATCCAGGAACTTTTGATCCTTTAACAAATGGTCACTTAGATATAATCAAAAGGTCTTCTAANTTNTGTGACAAACTTATAATAGCAGTAGCAAAGAATACATCAAAAAACCCATTATTTTCTATTGAAAAAAGAATTAATTTAATAAATAAATCTCTTCTAGATTGTGAAATTGATACTAAATTTGTTTATGCAGAAGCATTTGACAATCTTTTAATTNATTTTGCTAAAATAAATTCTGTNAATATAATTATAAGAGGTTTAAGAGTTGTATCAGATTTTGATTATGAATTTCAAATGGCAGGTATGAATAAAAGGTTAAGTACTGATATAGAAACGATTTTTTTAATGGCTTCTGAAACTAATCAATTTATAGCTTCAAGATTTGTAAAAGAAGTAGCTTCATTGGGAGGCGATGTATCTTCATTTGTTCCTAAAAATGTAAATATCGAAATAATTAAAAAATTTAACTTGATAAAATAAATGATTTAAAATAACTTCAGCATATAAATGGGCCCGTAGCTCAGTTGGTAGAGCAACTGACTTTTAATCAGTGGGTCGCAGGTTCGAATCCTGCCGGGCTCACCACTTAATTTATATGTAAATAAAATGATTTTATTTTTTATTTTAATTCCAGTTTTTTTTAAATTNAAATCATAATTATTAATATTATTATTTCTTTAAATTTTTTTGTATGTAACATTTTATTATTTAAAATTTTATTATGAAACTTAAATTACCTGAAGATACAATAACAATGGATAATATAGAAAAGATATATAATCATATCTTTGCTCCATATGTTAAGCAATTAAAGTTAACTTTTATAAGTATTGAAGAAGGTAAAGTAATTGCAAGACTAGAAAATTCNAAAGACTATCAATTTGTTACAGGTGCTTTATCCGGTCAAATATTGATGTCTGTGATAGATACAGTGATGTCTATAGCAATGAATACATCAATAAAATCACAAAGAGGNACATTATCACAAAATAANAATTTTATTCGCCCAGCATTTGGCAATTATTTTATTTTTAAGAGTGAAGTCCAAAGATTTGGTAGTACTATTGCTATTGGAGAAACAAAAGTTTATTCTGAAAATAATAAAGAAATTTTATGTCATGCTACTTCAACTTATCCTTTGAAATAATTCATTTATTTATTTAAAATAAATTTGTTATTAATTTTATATTAATGGGNTATATAAATAGGAGTTATTTTATTTCAAATTTACCATTAATTTTAAATGGTTCAATTTTAAAAATTATATGGAAACTTGGATTTCCTAATGCAATAGCTTGGATTACTTGGACACTTTCAACATTTGCTGATGCAATTTTTTTGGGATATTTAGGCACTAAAGCATTAGCAATGATAGCTATAATTTTTCCATTTCAAATGCTTATGTTAATGATGGCTGCAGGAGCTATTGGTGGTGGTATAACTTCATCTGTAGGTAGAGCTATAGGTGGTAAAAATATTATTAAAGCTGAATTATCGTGTTTTCACTCAATTTTAATAGGCATTTTGATGTCATTTATTTATTTAATAATATTTTTTTTCTATTCTAAAAATATCTTTGAATTTATGGGTGCTTCAAATGTCGTTTTAAATAAAGCTATAATATATTCAAAAATTCTTTTCTCTTTTTGTATATTTTTTTGGTTAACTCATGTTTTATCTGCAATTCTTCGTGGAATAGGAGATACTTACACACCATCCAAAGTAATTATAATTGGAAGTTTAAGCCAAATTTTATTTTCTTACATTTTTACTTTTGGAATTAATAATTTATTTGAATTTGGATATTTAGGGCCTGTGATATCTATAACGANTTGTCATTTTGGCATGATGTTATATTTAATTTATTATTTAATATTTAATCAANAAGTTTTAAAAATTAGGTTTCATAANATTTCATCTTTAATTTTAAAAGATATTATGAAAGTAGGTGGCCTTGGATTATTTAACAGTATGACTATTGCTCTTACTGTGGGTGTGGTTACTGGATATATTGGAAATTTTGGTCACAACGCTTTGGCTGGGTATGGAATAGGAGCAAGATTGGAATTAATATTAACTCCAGTAATTTTTGGAATAGGAGCGGCGTTAACGTCATCAGTTAGTATAAACTTTGGATCTAAACAGTATGTAAGAGCGAAAAAAATAGCAATTGTCGGTGGGTTTTTATGCTTTTTAATAATAGGAATTATTGGTTTAACTGTTTACATTTACCCTAGTATTTGGGTAAAAAACTTCTCAATTGATCAAGAGGTGATTAATTTTTATCTCAAGTACATTTTTATTGTTACACCCTTTTACTGTTTTTTTGGACTTGGTCAAGCCATATATTTTTCAAGTCAAGGCACNGGTAAAATGTTAAAACCAATTATTGTTGGGATTGTAAGATTTCTTTGTGTGGTAATTGGGGGTTATTTAGCACTATTTTTTAAAATGCCAATTGACTATATTTTATATTTTGTAGCTTTAGGTTTAATTTTAACTGGTATTGGAATGTCTTTGTGCTTGTTTGGTAAAGAATGGGATGGTNATTAAATTAAAAATAATAGTAAAAATTTAAAAGCTTGATATAGTTTNATAGTTATTAATTCAAAAATATAACAAATTTCAGGGGGTACATATATATGAAATCGTTAATATTAAAATTTTTTGCAATTTCTGTGATCTTTTTTAGTTCTATTACTTTTGGATCAGCAGATACAACAATGAGAATTTCCTTACAATTACCACTTAAATCACATTTGGGTCAAAATTTATTGCTTTTTAAAAAGGAAGTTGAAAATAGATCAAGTGGAGATATTAAGGTTGAAATTTATGATTCTGCACAACTTTATAAAGATAAAGAAGTACCAGCTGCTGTCGGCTCTGGCTCTATAGAATCAGGCGTTGCTTCATTAACTAGATATGTTGGTGACATACCAGCTGTTGATCTATTTTATCAACCTTTTTTATTAAATACTGATCAAAAAGTTAGAAAAGCTGTATCTAAAGGATCTTCTGTAAGAGGTCCTATAGACAATGCAATTAAAGATACTGGTTCAACTGTTTTGTGGTGGCAAGCTTATGGTAATGCTATAATGCTTTCAAATGGTCAAGCAATCAAAAACCCTTCAGATATGAAGGGAAAAAAAGTTAGAGTTTTTGGTAAAACATTAGGAACTTTTGTGAAAGCATCAGGTGGAGCACCAACATTAATTTCTGGTTCTGAGCAATATCTCGCTTACCAAAGGGGTACTGTAGATGTTGGTATGACTGGAGTGTCAGGTGTAAAATCTAGAAAACTTTTTGAAGTCATGGATACATTAACTAAGACAAATCATGGCGTAATAGAATTTATAGTTGTAGCTAATACAAAATGGTTTAATAGTCTTTCTGCTAAACAAAAAGATATTATTGTAAAGTCTGCAGAAATTGCAGAGAAAGATGTCCGTGATAATGTTGCTAAAATTGAAGAAGAAGCTTACAATTTAGCTAAATCTAAAGGCATGAAAATTGTAACACCTAGTAAATCTGATATAGATGCTTTTAAAGCAGCATCCCAACCAGTATATGATGACTACAAGAAAAATGCTGGTTCACTTGGAGCTCAGCTTTTAGAAGCTGCTTCAAAACTATAACTGTTTATAAATAAGAGAGAGTTAAAGCTCTCTCTTTTTAATTTATGATTTATTTTGAAAAATTTATAGATAATATTGCTTGGGTTTCAGCATGGCTTTTTTGCATATCTGGGTTTATGCTTTCATATGAAGTTATAGCTAGATATTTTTTTCTATCACCAACAATTTGGGCTGCTGAGTTAAGTCAAATATCATTGATTTATGGTACATTGTTAGCAATGCCCTGGGCTTTGAAGTCTAGAAAACACATTCAAATAAATTTAGTAATTNATAAGTTATCAAAAAATTATAAAAAATTTATTAATATTTTGATAATGATAGTTTTACTAATTTTTTCGTNCTATGTTATGGTTTATGGGTTCGATATTTTTTATGATTCTTTAATAAGAGGTAGAACTACTGGAAGCTTACTCAACTTGCCTTCTTGGATTGCAGAATTATCTGTTCCTTTTTGTTTTTTATTATTATTAATNCANTCNTTNATTGAAATNNTNAAATTATTANAAAANATAGAGCCTCCAGAAAGCGACCACTAGAATGACCATTTTAATTGTTTTATCATTAATGTTTATCTTATTGTTATCTGGGTTACCAGTTTCTTTTTCATTAGGTTTTCTTGGTCTTTCAATGTTGATATTTGGTGGGTTTTCACCATTAATGGCCCCTCAGGCTATACTATCTACCCTTGATGGGTTTATTTTACTCGCTGTACCACTTTTCTTATTAATGAGTAATGTTCTTTTAAAAGGTGGTTGTGGTAAAGATTTATTTAATGCTGTTCAAGCTTGGGTAGGGCATTGGCCTGGTGGTTTAGCCGTTGCCACAATAATATCATGTGGAATATTTGCAGCTATTTCGGGTGTTTCAGTAGCAACAGCTGCAACTATAGGAGTTGTAGCAATTCCTGAAATGATAAAAAGAGGATACAATAAAAATTTTGTTTATGGTCTTTTAGCTGCTGGAGGTACTTTAGGAATATTGATCCCACCAAGTCTTCCAATGATTGTCTACGGTTTTATTACTGAAGAATCAGTTATAGCTTTATTTTTAGCCGGAATTGGTCCAGGGATTTTTTTAATTTCATTATTCATTATATATTCCATTATTTATTCTAAATTTTTCGGAGGATTCAAAAAATTAGAACCGAGCACTTGGGAAATTAAAAAGAGTACCTCCAAGAAAGTTGTTCCTACAATAATTCTTGCTTTTTTAATACTTGGTGGCATATATACAGGAGTTTTTACTCCAACTGAAGCTGCAGCTGTAGGTTTTTTTCTATCGTTAATTATAACTGTTTTTATTTTAAAAACCTTAACATGGAGTGATTTTAAGGAAGCTGTATTTGAGTCAATGGTTACAACAGCTGCAATTTTAATAATAGTTGCATGTGCAAAAACTTTTGGAAAGGCTATTGCGTTATATAGAATACCTCAAGATATTTCTTTTTTTATTAGTTCGAACATCGATACCAAAGCTCTATTTATGGTAGTCGTATGTTTTATTTTAGTAGCGATGGGCTTAGTCTTTGAAACATTATCAATGGTAATAATAATGGTTCCAGTATTACTGCCTGCTGCAATGGCAATGGGCGTTGATCCAATTTGGTTTGGTATCTTTATGGTAATTATGGTTGAATGCGCCCTGATAACTCCCCCAGTCGGCTTGAACCTTTATGTAATACAATCTGTGGCAAAAACTCAATTGGGAGAAGTTGCAAAAGGAGTTTTTCCTTTTATCATTATGATGATATTTACTGTTTTTATAATGTATATTTGGTCAGATCTAGCTTTGTATATTCCATTTAAACTTTAACCAAGGTAGTATAATGAAAGAAAAAAAATCAAAAATTTTAAGAGATTTATTAAAAAATAATAATTTTTTACCAGTACCGTCCTGTTTTGACGCACTTTCTGCAAAGTTAATAGAACAAGTTGGATTTAAATTAATGTTTATGTCAGGTTTTGCAGCATCCGCATCACGTATTGGTCAGCCTGATTTAGGCGTTATGACTCTTACAGAGGTTTTAGATCAATTAAATAATATTACAGACGCTTCTACCATTCCTCTAATTGGTGACGGTGATACTGGATATGGTAATGCTATGAATGTTATCAGAACAGTAAAAAGCTTTGCAAAAATTGATTGTGCTGGCGTTTTAATTGAGGATCAATTATCACCAAAAAGATGTGGACACACTCCTGGAAAAGATGTTGTTTTAAGAGAAGAGGCTTTTGACAGAATTAAAGCATCGGTTGATGCTAGAGAAGATAATGATATTTTGATTATGGCTAGAACTGATGCTAATTATACACACGGAATAAAAGAGGCAATTGAAAGAGCTCAAAGATTTTATGAATTAGGTGCTGATATTTTATTCGTTGAGGCTCCAAAATCTGAAGATGAAATGAGACTTGTATGCAAAGAAGTTCCAGGATATAAAATTGCAAATATAGTTGAGGGTGGGTTAACTCCTAATTTAAGTATGAAAGAATTAGAAGAAATAGGTTATAATTTAGCCGTTTATCCTTTAACTGCATTGAGTTCAGCTATGAAAGCTATGGTAGATAGCTTGACTAAACTTAAATCTGATGCAGATAGGTCTAGTAATTTAATGAGTTTTGAAGAATTGAGAAAAAGAGTTGGTTTTGAAGATTACTACGAAACTTCTTCTAAATATGAAACTTCAAAAAGATAAGTTTATTTCATATGTTATCTCCCTGTAAAAAAATTTGTAAAATTGAAAAAAATATTTGTATTGGTTGCGGTCGTTCTAGAGAACAAATAAGTAATTGGTTAAAATATTCTAATTATAAAAGAAAAAAAATTATGAATGAATTAAAAAATCATCAATAAGATAATTTATATCCAGTTCCAGATTTTTCTATGTAACAAAATTTTGGTTCAAGCATATGGCCACTAGAGCATAAAATTTTATCATTTGAAACCATATCAAGCATTTTCTTTCTAGTTTTTAATCCTTGATNNATATCCACATCAAAAACTAGTGACACATCAGGGTTTTCTAATTGTAATCTTGGTGTATGTAAAATATCTCCCAAATGTATAAAGCTATCACCAGAACTATCAATTCTAAAGCCAGAATGTCCTGGGGTGTGTCCTGGTAAATTCACCATATGTACATCTGGAATTATCATATCTTTTTCGTTAACTGTTTCAACTTTGTTATATGCATTTAATACTGTTTTAGCTAAATTTGACCAATCTTCTCCATTTACATCAATTTTTTCAAATTTACCATTTTTCCAAAAATCAATCTCTAACCCGGATAGTTTTACAGTTGCATTTTTAAAAACTGCTTCACCGTTTTCTGTAATAGATCCTCCTACATGATCAGGATGAAGATGAGTAAAAAAAAGGTCGGTAATATCGTTAGGACTTATTCCGTTATCGCTTAACTTGTTTATTAGAAAACCACAAGTAGGACCGAATAAATCTCTACAACCTGCATCAATAAGTAGATTTCTATTACCATTTTTAATTAAAAAAGCATTTATATTTGATAGGGTTAATGGATTTTCTTCAGGCTGCGAATTTAAATTTTTATTTTGACTTTCGTTAAGATTATTTAAAACTTCCACAGGAAGATTTAGTTCTCCATCTTGTAGAGCTATTATTTCTAGACTTCCAATTTGTGTTTTATTACTTACATCCATTTAAATTCTCCGTAAATTTTTTTACATATATTTTTAATCCTTGGATTCTATCAAAAAGAATAAACCATTCAATATTAATCATAATTAAATTTTTTTTAATNAATGTTTGTTATATTTGTTATTCATTTTTATGGTTAGTAATTATAAAACTATANGNTTATTTTTTANTTNGGAAATTTTTAATGGAGAAAATAATGAAACTTAGAACAAAGCCAGGTGAAAAAGCTCCTGATTTGTCATTTACAACTATTAACAATGGCAATTGGTCATTACATGATAATTTAGTAAATGAGATGAATGCGTTAATATTTTATAGAGGTTTTCACTGTCCAGTTTGTAAGGATTATCTGCAATTAATTCAAAGCCAATTAGATGATTATAAAGATGCTAATACTTCTGTTATAGTTGTTTCCATGGATAATGAAGCAAAAGCAAAAAAAACTAAGATTGATTGGGGTTTGGATAAATTAAATATTGGTTTTAATTTATCACTAGAACAAGCCAAGAATTGGGGATTGTTTATATCTAAATCAATAAAGGACGCAGAAACAGATATTTTTTGTGAGCCTGGATTATTTGTAATTAAAAAAGATGGATCTCTTCACATGATAAATGTTAGCAATATGCCTTGGGCAAGACCTGACGTTTTAAGTTTTCCTTCAAAATTAAAATTTGCACTAGATAATAATTATCCAGTAAGAGGTAATCATATATAATGGGTGATTTTTTTTTAACAAAACTATCTGCTAGTTTATTAACATTATTTTACTTATTTCTTTCATTTAGAATCGGTTATCTAAGAGGAAGCCCAGTAATGAAATTATTTTTTAAAATGGACAAAGAAATATCTAAAATAAAACTTGAGAGAAATGTTAGGGCACATGGAAATTTTTCTGAATACGTACCTTTATTTTTAGTTCTTCTTTTTTTTGCTGAATATTTTGAAACTTTTAATGATGGATTTTTAGTAATTTCATGTTTGATATTTATTTATGGTAGAGTTTCCCATGCAATTTGTTTTGCCTTTTACAACTACAATCCTTTTTTGAGAATATCAGGAATGATATGTACTTATTTAATCTTACTTATTTTATCTATAACATTGCTGTTAAACTCAATTAATATATAATTAGATTTTAATAAGTTTTTTATTTTTAAAATGATATGAAATTACTTGCTACAATTTTTTTAATTTTTTTGTCTAAATTATCACTTGCAGATTGGACATATATAACAAAAAATAAATCAGGCACAGAATTTTATATAAATTATTCAAATATAAAAAAAATAAATGAAAATTTGATTTTTTGGCATCTTCAAAATAGAAAAAATCCTGACAAATGGGGTTCGTTATCTACTGCTATAAAAAGAGAAGTCAATTGCTCTTCTAAAAAGTATAAAAATGTTAAGTTTGCTTATTTTTTTGGAAAAATGGGAACTATTTTAGAAAAAGAAGTTAAATCATTATCAAATGATAAATTTATTCCAAAAGATGGTTCTGTAAATCAAGTAATGATTGATTCTGTGTGTAAAACACAATTGTCTCAATCTAAGGGAAATAATTTTATTACAAGTAAAAATAAAATTGCACTTAATGATTTGTGTAAAAATAATTTATCTAAAATATCTATTAAGTGTATTGCATCAAAAAAAATAAGAAATGATCTTTATGTTGGTCAATTAAGAAATAATAAACGACATGGTTTGGGGTATTACAAATTTTTTAATTCAAAAAACAAGTTTTTTGGAACTTGGAATCAAGGAAAAACACATGGTCAGGGAGTTTGGTTATTTGGAAATAAAGATTTGTATATGGGAGGAAATCTTAATAGTAAAAATAATGGCATAGGTTACTATAGATGGGCTAATGGAGATGTTTTTTTAGGTACATGGAAAAACGACTTAAAAAATGGACCTGGTGTATTTATTAGCCAAAATGGCGCCATCAAGCCAGGTGTATGGAAGGATAATGAATATATATCAAGTCTTTCTAACAGTTCATTAAAACAAAAACTAATAAAGTTAGTTTGTAATCAGAATATAAATTATAGTAACTGGAATAAATGTATTGGTTATAAGACTTATAAGAATGGTAGATATATTGGATATTTTAAAAATGGTAAAAGAAATGGTAGAGGGATATACAGGTGGAATTCAAATATTACATTTGTTGGATTTTGGAAAAATGGACTGGAAGATGGAAGCGGATTTTATGAATGGCCAAATGAAGAAATATTTATTGGCAATGTAAAAAGTGGAAATANAACAGGTGTTGGTTTCTACAAATGGACTGATGGTGATGTATATCTTGGTGATTGGAGAAATAATAAAAGAACTGGTCAGGGTACATATATATATACAAATGGAACAAAAAAAACTGGTATATGGCAAAATAATAAATTTATCTCTGAATCAAAAAATAATAACCGAAGCAATAATTTAAAAAGTATTGATAAAAAACTTTATCACGTAGGTTCAGGCACTGGATTTAGTGTTTCATTAGATGGGCATGTTGTTACAAATAACCATGTTATTAAAGGATGTCAAAAAATTGATATACATACTCAAGAAAATTCATATGTATCTAAATTAATTGCTAATGATGAAAAGAATGACTTGGCATTATTAAAAATTGATTTTAAACCAGATTTTGTTTTTCCTATAGCAAACGAATCTCCTCAGTTAATGGATGAAATTTATGTAGCAGGATTTCCATTTGGTCAAAGAATTAGTTCTAGTATCAAGATAACAAAAGGGATAATTAGTTCTCTAACGGGTTTTGGAAACGATTATACCCGAATGCAAATAGATGCTGCAATGCAACCAGGCAATAGTGGTGGACCAGTCTATAATAAATATGGAAACGTGTATGGTGTTGCAGTTGCTAAATTAGATTATAAATATTCAATTAAGAGGCTTAATACAATCCCAGAGTTAACAAATTTTGCCATAAAAGCTAGTATGCTAAAATCATTTCTTGAAGCTTCAAATATAAAAATACGTTCTCAAGTCAGGTCACCTTTAGAAAAATTAGGTAAAAACATACAAAGTGGAACATTTTATATTTCTTGTATGATGACTAAAAGTAAATATTACCAAATGAGATCCAAAAAAGTCTTATTTGATGAAGATAAATTTAAGTAGTTATTAATATCTAGCTTTATCTAAAATTTTTATTATTTGATCTAAGCCATCTGTCAATGCAGCTGGTCCAGGTTGTAATATAATAGAAGATTTTATTTCAAAAATATTATTATATTTTATTGCATTTATATCTTGCCAATTAGGTCGAGATTTTATTTTTTCATAATTAATTTTTTTACCACACCATGAACCAATGATAACATCTGGATTGGCTTTGATAACATCTTCGCTTTTAATAATTCTATTTTTTGCAGATTCATTTTGAGATAACTTTTTAAAAACATCTATACCTCCAGCAATTTCAATTAATTCTGATACCCATTTAATACTGGTAATAAGTGGATGATCCCATTCTTCAAAATAAACCTTTAGTTTATTGTTTTTATTAATTAAACTTGATAGGTTATTTAGTCTAAGTTTATATTTTCTTATCAATGCATCGGATCTTTTTTGAACACCTAAAATACTTCCAATAAATCTTATCATATTAAAAATACCGTTTAGATCTCTTTGATTAAAACAAGTTACTGTAAGATTATTTTTAATTAATTTTGATACTGTATCAGCCTGAATATCAGAAAAAGCTAAAACCAAGTCAGGTTTTAAGCTAATAATTTTATCAATGTTTGCTGAAATAAAGCTTGAAATTCTTGTTTTTTCTAATCTTACTTGTTTAGGTCTTGTTGCAAATCCTGTTACACCAACAATTCTTTTTTCTTCACCTAATAAATAAATCGTTTCAATTGTTTCTTCCGTTAAGCAAACAATTCTTTCGGGAGGATATCTATTCATTATGACCAGCTATTTCATTTTCTTTTAAAATTCTAGCTATCTCTTTCCCCATTTGAGGGTTCCCAAAAAAAGGTGCTTTTAGACATGCCTCAATCAAAAACTTTACATCTTTGGTTTTTTGATAATTATCCCAGAGCTTTTTCATATAAATTTCTTTTTTCATATTCAAACTTTCTAATATTAAACTGATAAATTAATACTTTTATCTAAAAATTTAAAAAAAAATCAATATAATAATATTTATGGGAAATTTTGAATATGATGAATTAATGAAAGGGAATCCAATTTTTCCAAGTTATCAGGTTACTTTAGATAACTGGAGAAAGTATCCTTATAATAAATGGTCATTTGTAAATGTAAGAAACTTAATACCAACTGCTGAGATAAAAACAAAATTTGTTAATTTTTTAAATTTTGAAAAAACATTAACTAATCTTTCAGACTTAATTGTTAATCATGAAGGTAATAGTTCAAAATTATCTCAAATATTAGATCAATGTGATACAGATGCTTTTTTGGTAATGCACAGAGGTAAGTTAATTTTTGAGTACTTTAATAACTTCACAAATTATTATACTCCTCATATTGTATTTTCTATCTCTAAATCAATAACATCTCTAGTTTTTGGGATTATAGTAAAGGAAATAGATTTAGATTTAAATAC
>NZIY01000039.1 GCA_002691795.1 SAR116 cluster bacterium | reverse complement strand
ATTCGTAGTCTAGTGCTCTATCCAGCTGAGCTACGAGCGCATTGTTTTTATTGACTTTTTTAGCTTCATTTTTGACTATTTTTAGGTAGCACCTAAAGTAGCACCACTTTTATACATCAAATTGGCTAAAAATCATCAAACATTCTCTTATCTATCACAAAACACTTATTCCTCAAACAATCTAATATATAATTAACCAATCTCTCAACTGCTATTACAATCGGCAATATCAAAATAATAATCAAACTAAATTTATTTTAATTTAACAAATGAGCATTGGCTGTGGTTTTGATACCCAGTTATTGAAAATAAATTAGGAAAGATTTTATGTTCATTTATATTTTTTATTGCTTCTTTATATTTAATTTTTTTAAGCCAAATTTCTCCTTTCCTTCCTCTAGAAATCCACCCAACAGTGTCGTCTTTGATTATATTTTTTTTAAGTTCAAATAACATATTTATGGAAGGAATTGGTGGCCAACCATCTGAATGGAAGTTTAAAAAACTTAAATCATCATCAAAAATATTAAATTTAATTTTGTTTTTAATTGAAAATTTAAGTCTTTCTAATTGTGAAGTATGGTCATCCCAAAAAGCTAATACTTTTTGATTTTTTAAATTTGGGGGATTTTCACTTATATCATATTTAAAATAAGTTGCTTTTCTTGATCTGTATTCAATATTTTCAAAACTAATATCATAACATAAAATTTTGCAATTTTGGTTTGTTGCGGCATCAATCAAATAAGTTGTAAAACCCTTCATTATACCAGATTCTATAACTAAAGTTGGTTTAAGCGTTTTTATTATGCAGAATAGAAAAAGACCTTCATTAAAACCAAATCCGCTACCCATATCATAAATAGGCGTATTTTTAAATATCCTACAATAATCTTCAACAAATTTTTTTATATCATTTTTTTTAAATTTTATTTTTATTTTATTTAAATATTTTATAAGCTCATCCACAATCAAGTTATTTCGATAATTAATTATACTGTCACTAATTTGATAAGAGAGAAAAGTTTCATCTTTTATTTTTAAATTTTTGTAAGACTCGATTTTTATTTTTATACCAACAAACTTTTTTAAATTTTTTTTTATAGATTTAAAAAACAATGAAATTGCAGGAGATTTTTTTGGTTTTGTATTGAAATTATTCCAGAACGGTGTGAATGTTTTTTTTCTATATTCATCAAATCTATTCATAACTTGCTCTATTCTCTATTTTTAAATTTAATTTAATCACTTTAAATCAAAATATATATTTAAATTTTTTAAAATCTCCAGATAAGATTATTTATTCAACTACTATATGTCTTATGTAGATATAAATTTATTTTAAAATTTATCTTAATGTTATATGTTTAAAATTTTATTATGTTAAGATAAATAATGAGTTCTTATGATAAATCTTTCCCAGTATCATGGGAAGAAATTCATCGTAATAGCAAAGCCTTAGCATGGAGATTGCACGAAAAAAATCTTTTTAAAGGTATTATAGCTGTTACAAGAGGAGGTTTAGTCCCTGCTGCTATCGTTGCAAGGGAATTAGATATTAGATTAATGGATACGGTATGTGTTACCTCGTATAAAGCGCAAAATCGTGGGGATGTAGAGTTTCTAAAAAATCAAACTTTAGCTGGCAACGGTGATGATTGGTTAATTGTTGATGATTTAGTAGATACAGGTGAAACAATCAAGGCACTCAGGCCTATACTTCCAAAAGCTCATTACGCAACTGTTTATGCTAAACCAAATGGAAGAGATCAAGTGGATACCTTCATTACAGAAGTATCTCAAGATACTTGGATTTATTTTCCTTGGGATTTAGAAATGAAACCAGCGCCAACAATTAGCGAAAAAATAAAAAAATAATAAAGTTGACTATTTATTTTAATTTTATTATGAAATCTCCAGTGAGGTTATTATGAAAAGAACATTTCAACCAAGTAATTTAGTAAGAAAAAGAAGACATGGTTTTAGATCTAGAATGTCAACAGTTGGTGGCAGAAATGTAATTAGAAGAAGACGTTCTAAAGGAAGAAAAAGACTATCAGCTTAAAATTAAGCATCAATGTCTATATTAACAATAAAAAAAAGATCTGATTTTATAAGTTCTAACAAACAAGCAGAAAAAATTCATGGACGTTCCTTTGTAATTCAAAAGTTGAAAAGAAATGAATTAAATGTGGAACCACATTTTGGCTTTACAGCAACCAAAAAAATAGGTACGGCAGTTGTTAGAAACAAAATTAAGAGACGTCTAAAATCAATCATCAGAAATTTATTAAATAATAAGAATGAATATTTTGATTTAAGTGTTAATTATATATTGATTTGTAAAAAAGAAATTGTAAGAGTTTCATATGAAGATTTACAAACTGAAATAAAAGCAAAATTTATAATTATTAAAACAAGTTAACTTTTAAATGATATTTACTTTAAAAAAATGCTTAAAATTAATTATACTTTACTTGATTAAAGGCTATAAAATATTAATATCGCCATATATTGGTACTAATTGTCGTTTTTTGCCAACCTGTTCCGACTATGCTCATGAAGCTATTATGAATAAAGGTATAGTTAAAGGTGGATTTTTAGCTATTAAAAGATTAATAAAATGCCATCCGTGGGGCAAAAGCGGTTACGATCCTGTAAATAAATAAAAAAGAAGAAAACTTAATATGAATCCTGATACTAGAAATTTAATCGCTGCAATTTGTTTATCAATGTCAGTTTTAATAGGCTATCAAATTTTATTTGGCGAAGAATCAAACAAGAATAACATTAAAAATGAACAACAAAATGTAGAAAAAAATAATGAACCCTCTATAAGTTTGCCTAAAGGAAAGGAAAATACTTTTCTTACTGAAAAAACAAAAAAAGTAAAAAATATTAAACGTATTAATATTATTAATGATGAAATTGAGGGCTCAATTTCTTTGCTTGGCGCAAGACTAGACGACCTAACCTTAAAAAATTATAGAAAAACAATTGACCCAGAAAGTGATAAAATTAAATTTTTAAGGAAAATTGATGAAATCAATCCATATTTTATTCAATTTGGTTGGAGTTCTCCAAACAACCAAAAAGTTCCCAATGGTAATACAATATGGAATTCATCTAATACAATATTAGATCCAAAGAGTCCTATTGTCTTAACATGGAATAATGGTGAAGGATTAGAGTTTTTACAAGAAATCTCAATTGATAAAAACTTTATGATTAAAGTCGTTCAAAAAGTTAAAAATGATACTAGCAATCCAGTAAATTTATATCCTTATGGTCTTATAAGAAGAGCAGGTGAACCTGAAACTACAGACTTTTTTGTTTTGCATGAAGGACCTCTTGGTGTTTTTGATGGGTCATTAAAAGAACATAGTTATTCAGATTTAAAAGAAAGTGGACAAAAAGGAATGTCCTTTAACACCAATGAGAAAGGTGGATGGATTGGTATCACTGACAAATATTGGATGGCTGCTCTGATACCCGATCAAAAGACAAATTCAAACTTTACTTTTAGATATGTTAACAATTCAGTATCTTATCAAACTGATTATTTAGGATCTTTATCCAAGATACCAGCTAATAGTGAGGTAAAAATTGAATCTAGAGTATTCTCAGGTGCGAAAAGATTGGATTTGTTAGATAAATATGAAGAAGATTTAAAAATTAAAAATTTTGACCTAGCAATTGATTTTGGATGGTTTTATTTCTTAACTAAACCATTTTTCTATGCATTATCTTGGGCAAACAATATTCTAGGTAATTTTGGGTTAGCAATTTTGGCTATAACGGTAATAGTAAAAATTGTTTTTTTTCCACTTGCAAATAAATCATATAAAAGTATGGCAAGAATGAGAGTATTAACTCCTCAACTTCAAAAATTAAGAGAAAGGTTTGGGAACGATAGACAAAAAATGAATATGGAAATGATGGCCTTATATAAAAGAGAAAAGGTCAACCCTGCAGCTGGATGTCTACCAATTCTTGTTCAAATTCCTGTATTTTTTGCATTGTATAAAGTTTTGTTCGTATCAATTGAGATGAGACAAGCACCTTTTTTTGGGTGGATTAAAGACTTGTCAGCCCTTGATCCTACAAGTATTTTCAATATATTTGGATTATTGCCATATAGCACTGATTTTTTACCTGATTTTCTTAATCTAGGTATCTGGCCACTTTTGATGGGCACAACTATGGTGTTACAACAAAGATTAAATCCAAAACCACCAGATCCTGTTCAAGCTCAAATTTTTGCTTGGATGCCAGTTGTATTCACTTTTTTACTTGCAACCTTTCCTGCTGGATTGGTAATTTATTGGACATGGAACAATCTACTTTCTATTACGCAACAATGGATAATAACAAGAAAAATTAATAAAGAAAAAAGTTGAATATTGGAATTTTCTAATGAAGATATTGAGATAGGTAGAAAACTTTTTACAGGTAAATGTGAATTTATAAAATCATGCCTTTCATTAGAAACCTTGCCTAGAGAAAATCTAAGTGAAGTTGCCTTCTTCGGAAGATCTAACGTTGGAAAGAGCTCTTTAATAAATTCACTTACAAATAAAAAAAAACTAGCTAAATTTAGTAAAACACCTGGAAGAACTAGACAACTTAATTTTTTTAAAATTCATAATAATTCTCATGGGTTGCTTTTTGTTGATTTGCCTGGCTATGGTTTTGCAAGAGTGTCTAAACTAGAACAAAGAGAATGGAAGAAAACTATATTAAACTATATTTCAAGTAGACAAAATTTAAGAACCATTTTTTTGTTGTTAGATGCTAGAAGAGAATTAACTCAAGAAGATGATAAAATGATAAATTTTTTTGAGAGTATAGGGTTAAGTTGGACTTGTGTTTTGACTAAAGTTGATAAAGTAAAAAAATCTGAAATTTTAACTAAAACAACTAAAACAAAAAATATCCTTAAAGATAGAGTCACTCTATATCCACACATATTTATTACATCTAGTGAAAAAAAAATTGGACTTAGTGATTTAAGAGCATATATTGCATCATTTGCAAAAACATAATTTTATTTATAATGTAGTTAGTAGTTATGAAAAATTTAGAACTAAAAATATCAGATAAGCTAAATAATAAAGCTGAAATTCTTATGGAGACTTTACCTTTTATGAGAAGGTACACCAATAAAGTCATTGTAGTAAAATTTGGTGGACATGCCATGGGGAAAAAAGAGTATATTAAAAGTTTTGCCCAAGATATTTCTCTTTTACAACAAGTTGGGATATTACCAATTGTTGTTCATGGTGGTGGTCCACAAATAGGAGAAATGTTAAAGAAATTAAAAATTGAAAGTAATTTTGTTGATGGTTTAAGAATTACAGATGAAGCAACAATCGATGTTGTAGAGATGGTATTATGCGGTGTAATAAATAAAAACATAGTTTCTGCAATTTCAACCGAAGGTGCAAATGCCGTTGGAATTTCAGGTAAAGATGGAAATTTAATATCTGCAAAGAGACTTTCCATTATTGATAAGAACTCAGATTCAAACTTAGAAAATATTGTTGATTTAGGTTTTGTTGGAGAACCAAAAAAAATTAATACTGATATAATTCAAGCTCTGATTAATCAAAAAATGATTCCAGTAATTGCTCCAATTGGTATTGGTGAAAATAACCTTACATATAATATCAATGCAGATACAGCAGCAGGTGCGATTGCATCGGCTATGAAGGCTTCTAGGATGATGATGCTCACAGATGTTGAAGGTGTTTTAGATAACAAGGGCAAAATCATTTCTGAACTATCATTAAAAAAATGCAAAGAATTATTAAATAAAAATATAGTTTATGGGGGCATGATACCTAAAATTAAAACATGTGTTAAAACAGTCGAAAATGGTGCTGAAGCTTCAGTTATAATGGATGGAAGAAGAAAACATTCTATTTTGATTGAGCTCTTTACAGAAAATGGTATTGGAACATTGATTAAAAAATAATTTTTTTAAATGGATAATTATAGATGATTTATGAGAATAATTTTAAATATTGGATTTTTGATTTAGATAATACTATTTACGATATTAAATTAGGTTTGTTTAAAAAAATTTCTGAAAGAATAACAAATTTTATAGTTTCTAAATATTCTTTAGATATTGATGAGGCTAAAAAAATTCAAAAAAAATATTATTTGGAATATGGTTTAACTTTAAGGGGATTAATTTTAGAAAAGAACCTAAATCCTGAGGAGTTTTTAGATTATGTTCATGATGTTGAACATCCAGAATTAAAAAAAGATAAGTATCTAAAGTCAAAAATCGAAAAATTACAGGGAAAAAAAATTATTTTTACAAATGCAACTTCTAAACATGCGGAGAAAATTTTAACTATTTTAGAGATAAGAGAATTATTTGATCAAATTATAGATATAAAGGATTTAGATTATATTCCAAAACCAGATAAAAGATCTTATCAAAAACTATTAGAATGTTTAAATGTAGATAAGGAACAACTGAAAAAAGGAATTTTTCTAGAGGATACTGTAAAAAATTTGATACCTGCAAAAGAACTTGGTATGACAACTGTGTGGATTAAAAATTCAACTAACAAAAATGATTTTACTAAAAATTTTAAATCAATTGATTATAGTTTTAATAATATAAATGAATTTTTAGACCAAATTAAAATGAGAGGCAAAAATGGATCAAGATAATTTGAAAAATACAATTGATGATGCTTTTGATAAGATATCAAATGTAAGTACTGACACTAAAGGAGAAGTTAGAGAAGCTGTTGAAGAAACTTTAAATTTACTTGATACGGGAAAATTAAGGGTTGCCGAACCTATTGGTTCCAGCAAATGGAAAGTAAACCAATGGGCAAAAAAAGCAGTCTTACTCTCCTTTAGATTAAATAATATGGAGATAATTCAAGGGGGTCCAGAGAGCTGGGATTGTGGTCCTTCTGTATGGTGGGATAAAGTGAAATCAAAGTTTTCTAATTGGTCATCTAATGATTTTAAAACCTCTGGTTTTAGAGCTGTTCCCGGTTCAATTGTTAGACATTCAGCTTTTATAAATAAAAATGTTGTTTTGATGCCATCTTTCGTTAATTTAGGTGCATTTGTCGATGAAGGGACAATGATTGATACATGGGCAACTGTTGGTTCTTGCGCACAAATTGGTAAAAATGTTCATCTATCTGGAGGTGCTGGAATTGGTGGAGTACTTGAACCTTTACAAGCTGATCCGGTAATAATTGAAGATAATTGCTTTATTGGAGCACGTTCAGAAGTAGCAGAGGGAGTAATTGTTGAGGAGGGGTCGGTGCTTTCAATGGGAGTTTATATCGGGGCCTCTACAAAGATAATTGACAGATCAACAGGAGAAGTTTTCAGAGGAAGAGTTCCTTCATACTCTGTTGTTGTTCCAGGTTCTTTGCCTGGGAATAGCGAGAAGCAAACATCTAATTCACCAAGTTTATATTGTGCTGTGATTGTAAAAAGAGTTGATGCTCAGACACGTTCTAAGACATCTGTAAATGACTTATTAAGAGATTAATTAGATAAATGAGTCTAGATCCAGTTAAGCTTGCTTCAGAGTTAATAAAAATAAAAAGTATTACCCCAAACGGGTTAGATGCTATTAATTTAATAAAAGAAGTCTTAGAAAGTTATGGCTTTGTTTGCAAAATACTTTCTTTTGGAAAAGGTTCTGAAGAGGTTGTGAATCTTTATGCAAGGCATGGGAAAAAATCGCCAAATTTATGCTTTGCTGGACATGTTGACGTAGTTCCAGAAGGAGTTGCTGAAGAATGGTCTTTTGAACCATTTTCAGGAACAATATTTAAAGGTCAACTTTGTGGACGTGGAGCAGTTGATATGAAGTCATCCATAGCAACTTTTATTTCAGCTGTTACAGACTTTTTGATCCAAAATAATAATTTTTTTAATTTTGGTAGTATATCTTTTCTTATAACCTCAGATGAAGAGGGTAAAGCAATAAACGGAACAAAAAAAGTTGTTGAATGGCTTAAAGAAACAAAAGAAATAATTGATGACTGTATTGTAGGAGAACCAACTAATCCAAATGCAATAGGAGAAATGATCAAGATTGGTCGAAGAGGAAGCTACTCAGGAAATTTAATTGTAAATGGTATACAAGGTCATGTAGGATATCCACATCTAGCAAAAAATCCTATAAATAAAATGTTACAATTGATAGAACCACTATCAAATATGTATCTTGATCAAGGAAATGAAAATTTTGAACCTTCAACAGTAATGATAACAAGTATTGATGTTGGAAATCCCTCATATAACGTAATTCCTTCAAAAGTAAGTGTAAAATTTAATATTAGATTTAATGATCTTCATAGTTCCAAAAGTTTAACAAAGATGCTTGAGGCAAAGTTTAAATCTTTAAATGTTTCAGGTTATACTTTTGATTATTTTTGTAACGCTGAACCATTTTTTACAACCCCTGGTCGACTGGTTGATTCATTAAAAAAAGCTATTAAATCAGTAACAGGCTTAGTTCCAGATTTATCTACAAATGGAGGTACTTCAGATGCTAGATTTATTAGAAAAATTTGTCCTGTAATTGAATTTGGTCTTGTAGGAAAGTTAATGCACAAAGTTGATGAAAAAGTAGATATAAATGATATAAAAAAACTAAAAGAAATTTATAAAAGTTTTTTAGAAATATATTTTATTGAGTAATATGATTAGTCCTCCTCCATCCTTTTATGACATTAAAAATGGGTTTAAATCATCTTTTGATTATATTAGAAGAAAAGATAAAATTGATAATTTATTTGAATTAAATAATGAGAAATTTTGGCATAGTTGTTGGATTGTTTTTTTTATTAACGCATTAGTAGCTGTTTTAGCTTCATATGGTATAAAAGCTTCTTTTGATATTTCCATGAAAGCTAACTTGTTGCCTAAATTAATTCTCATTACAATTATCGATATTTCTCTATTTGCAATATTGGTTTTTCACATTTTTAAAAATTTAAATAAAGAAGATCTTTTCTTAAAGTTTATTATTCCATTTAATTGGATACAGGGATTTCAGGCGTTTATAATGTTATCATTTACTTTTTTTGGGTTGTTTCTACCTGCATCAATTTTTTTGTTTTTTGGTTTTGCATTAATTATAATCGTTACTTTTGCTTTATGGAGATTAGGAAAAGAAGAAATAGGTTTTAGTGGTTGGGGAGCAGCCGGATTAATTATTTTGTCTGTTTTATCAGAAGCTGGAATAGGTTTGATCTCAAGATCATTATCAAAATTTTTTATGTAGTAAGCTTCATTGGCCACTTTGATTTCAAAATATTTTCAGGATATTGTATTTTAGTTAAATAAAGACCACGAGCTGGAGCTGTTTCGCCTGCCTCCAACCTGGATTTAAGTTCTAGAATTTTTTTTATATGAGTTGGTTTCCATATATTAAGACCAACTTTGATCAATGATCCAACAATTATTCTTACTTGATTTTGAAGAAAACTTTTAGCAACAATTTTCATAATTAAAATATTATGTTTTTCTTTTAATTGAAAACTTATTTCATCAATTGTTTTTATTGGAGATAAAGCTTGGCATGATAATGATCTAAAACTAGTAAAATCATGATTACCTATTAGAAATTTTGAACCTTTTTCCATTTGGGCAATATTTAAATTTTGTCTAATATGCCAAAGATTTTCATTTAATATCATTGGAGATGCTGATCTTAACAAAAATTTATATTTATAGACCCTTTTGATGGCAGAAAATCTTGCATTAAATTGAAATGAAACATTTTGAATAGAAATTATTCTTATTTGAGTATTTTTTAGTAGAGCATTAAATGCAGAAACAATATGAAGATTACTTTTTTTAGTAAATCTATTTATTTTGGGTATATCAATATGGGCAACTTGTCCTAATGCATTTACACCAGCATCAGTTCTTCCAGCACCTTGAACGGGGCACTCTATTTTAAATAAAACTTTTGCTGATTTTTCTATTTCTCCTTGAACAGATGATCCATTATTTTGTTTCTGCCAACCAACAAGATTTTTACCACTGTATTCAATTAATAATGCAAGTCTAATTTTATGATCATCGTTTTTAATCAAGTTTTTCACCAATTTTTAAGTTATTACCATTTAAAAAATCTTTTACTGACATTTTGTTTTTGCCAGCTTTTTGAAGCATATTTATTTGAAATATAGTATTTTCATTACAAGCAATCAAAATTTTGTCAGATAAAGTAATTATTGTACCTGGCTTTTCATTATGATTTTTTTCAATTGGTATTCCGTCAATTATATTAATCTTATTTTGATTATGATAAAAAAAAGTACCTGGGAAGTATTTAAAGGCTCTCATTTTATTGTGAATTTGAACTGCACTTAAATCCCAAGTTATAAGTCCTTCGTTCTTATTCAATTTATGAGCATAAGTTGCTACTGAATTATTTTGATTTTGATAATTAATTTTACCACATATCAACATCTTGATTGTTTTATCAAGGCACTCTGCTGTGATTTTTGATAATTTTTTGTATAAGTCAATAACATCATCATTTTTTTTTATGTTTACTTCTTTTTTATAGATCATAGGCCCAGTATCTAGACCACTTTCCATTAGCATAGTTGTACAACCTGTTTTTTTTTCTCCTGCTTCAATTGCCCTTTGAATAGGAGCAGCTCCTCGCCATTTAGGTAATAAACTAGCATGACCATTTATGCATCCGTATTTAGGAATATTTAAAATTAATTCTGGAACTATCAATCCATATGCTACAACTACAACTAAATCGGGTTTTAGTTTTTGTAAAATATTAATATATTTTTTATTTTTAAGTGAATCTGGCGTAAATAAATTTAAATCGTGTCTTTCTGAAAAGTTATGAATAGGAGACTTGACTTTATTCATCCCTCTTCCTGAAGGGCGAGGTGGCTGTGTAAAAACTCCTAAAACATTATAATTTTTAACAAATAATTCTAAAGAGGGTACAGAAAAATCAGGTGTACCCATAAAAAATATATTCATTTAATCTCTTTTTGATTTAATTTTTCTTTATTTATTTTTTTTATAATCATTTCTTTTTTTATTCTAGACAAATGATCAATGAATAAGATCCCGTCTAAATGATCTATTTCATGTTGAATGCAAACACTTAATAGATCATTAGCTTTTAATTCTTTTTGTACGTTATTCTCATTAATGTATTTAACAACAATCCTATTTGGTCTTTTAACTATTGCATTGTAACCTGGGATTGATAGACAACCCTCTTCTCTTTCTTCAAAAGTTTTACTAAAACAAGTAATTTCTGGATTAATCATTTTGATAGGATTAGGCTTTGAATCTTTATCATCTATCATTGTTTTTTGTCCGCAATCCATGACTATAACTCTTTTATCAACACCTATTTGAGTCGCTGCTAATCCTATGCCATTAGCGTTATACATTGTTTCAAGCATATCACTTAAAAGTGTTTTAATCTCATCATCAATTTTATCTACAAAAGAAGCTTTTTTTCGTAAAAAGCTATTTGGCATTTTAATTATTTTTCGTAAAGTCATATTAGTGATAAATTAATTATTTAGAATTTAATTTAATTTTCTTATAAGTAAATTGTCAAGAAAGGGCAAGAAATGAATCTAGGAAAACTTGATATAATATTTATTCTTATAGTTGTAATTTTAATTTTTATAATATTTTATTTAATTTTTAAAAATCGATTTAATGAAAAAAATACAGTTAATAATGCAAATGATTTTCAAAAAAATATTAATGAAATTCAAGGTTCAATTAATCTACTTACTAGAACTGTTGAGGATAAAATAAACAATATAAATAAGAATATTGGTTCAAGTTTAAATGAACAAACTGAGAAAACTCAAAAGTCCCTGTCTGATGTAAAAGAAAGATTAGCTGTTATAGATAGAGCACAAAGTAACCTCAGTGAATTGAGTACGCAGGTTCATAGTCTTAAAAATATACTATCAAATAAACAACTCAGAGGAGCCTTTGGAGAAGTTCAACTCGAAAACCTTATCAAAGATTCGTTGCCACAAAGTGCATATAAATTTCAATACACTCTAAAAAATGGATTTCGGGTAGATTGTATAGTTGATTTACCTTATCCACCAGGTCCAATATGTATTGACTCAAAATTCCCCCTTGAACATTACAGAGCATATGTAGTTGCAAGAGAAGATTATGAGAAAAAAGAATTTTTAAAAAAATTCAGTCTTTCAGTTATGAAACATATTAATGATATTTCTACAAAGTATATAGACCCCTCTGAAACTGCAGATAGTGCAGTGATGTTTTTACCAAGCGAGTCAATTTATCATGAAATAAATGTTAAATTACCTAAAGTCGTTGATGAAAGCAGATTAAAAAAAGTGTATTTAGCAGGTCCTGATAATTTGATGCTAATCTTAAATACGGTACGAGCTATAATTAGAGACGCTAATATGAATAAATTAGCTGGAGAAATTCAAATTGAGGTAAATAAATTATTAAATGATTTAAATAATTTGAATGAACGATTTGATAAACTTGATAAACATTTTGAATTAGCTCAGAAAGATTTAGAGTTAGCAAAGATTTCGCAAAAAAAAATCTATACTAGGGGGAATAAAATAACTTCAATTGACGTAGATAATAAAGATAACAATACAAAAGTGATAAATTGATTTTTATTCAAATAGAGTTCTACCTTTTAATGCCTGAATTATTGTTCCATCATCTAGATAATCAAGTTCACCTCCCACAGGCACGCCATGCGCTAATTTAGTAATTTTATTTCCATATTTATTAATTATTTTAGATAAATAATGAGCTGTAGTTTGACCATCTAGGGTAGCTGAAATAGCTATGATAACTTCAATTTCANTCTGGAAAAATAGAAATTCTCTCTTCTAGAGTTGGAATATTAAGATCATCTGGGTTCACTCCATCAATTGCTGACAATACTCCACCAAGAACATGATAATGTCCTTTGTATATACCGGATCTTTCCAAGGCCCACAAATCTGGAACATTTTCNACAATGCATATTGAAAGTTTGTTTCTATTTACATCTGAACAAATAGAACATAATTCATTTAAGTCAATATTTCCACAAACTTTACATTTCACTATATTTTGTTCAACTTGGATTAAACTTTCGATAATAGGCTTTAGATTAAGCTCTTTGTTTTTTAACAAATAAAAAACTATCCTTCTAGCTGATCTTGGACCTAAACCTGGTAACTTTGAAAATCTTTTTACNAGAATTTCTAGGGAGTTTTCTTGATTTTCATTAAACATTTTANAANTTATTTTATGTCCTTAATTTCGGCATTNGGGAAAAGCTNTTTTACTTCATTAATAATTNGATCAGTTTCAATTTCTTTTTTTTCTTTTTCAAACTCAATATCTTTTATTTCTTCATGAGTTTTGTTTAATGTATTTCTAACTTCTTCAATACTCCACTTAAAACCAGTCTTTAATTCAAGAAATTTTGANAGACTTTTTATAACATCAAATGAACAATTCTNTGATATTTTTAAATTTATCATGCCCGGTTTAAAATCATCTATTATAACATTATTTATTAATTGTGCATGAAGTAAAGCTTCTCTATTTTGAATTAAACAAGATAAAAGATCTTCAAAAGTACTTAATCTAATAAAACTTTGTTTAACATTTTTTATAGTTTTATCCTTATTNATGATNGATGTTTCAAAACTTTGATTTTCTTTAGAATCTTCATTAGAAAGATTTTGTGATTCGACATCATTAGAAGGTAAAACTTTAATTTTAGAATTATTCTCTGTTTTGCTCTTTAAAAAATTGTTATCAAGTTTTTTTATTATTTCTTGCGGCATTGGTGTTTTAGAAGAATAACACAACTTTACAATGATCATTGAGATTAATTCTATTAGGTTTATTCCATTTTTTGTTTCATCCAGACCCTTGATTAAAATTTGCCAAGATCTTAACAATTTAGTGAGCCCATGTTTAGAAATTTCAGAAAATTCATTTTGATATTCGTTTACCAATTCACTATTGATGGTAAAGTTACTTGCATCACTGCACACTTTCATTAAGCTATTTAGTATTTCTTGAGGTTGAGTTGAATCTTGAATTAATTGAAAATAGTTATCTAGGGCTTGAGATGCATTACCATCTAAGCAAAGTTTAAAAAGTTGTATAAAATCTAATTTACTTCTAATTCCAAGTAATTGCATTAATTCTGTAATCTGAATTTTATTACTAGTTAATGCTGCAACTTGATCTAAAATTGACAAGGCATCTCTCATTGATCCTTCTGAAGAAATACTTATTTGACCTAAAGATTGATCATCTATTGAAATATTTTCTTTATTACAAACTATTTTTAGATATTTGATTAAAGTTTCATGCTCAATTCTTCTCAAATCAAATCTTTGACATCTTGAAATAATTGTAGCTGGGATTTTTTTAATTTCAGTTGTAGCAAATATAAATTTAGTATTATTTGGGGGTTCTTCAAGAGTTTTTAATAGAGCGTTGAAAGCTGCTATAGATAACATATGAATTTCATCTATAATGTAAACCTTGAAACGCATATCATTTGGGGAATACATTACTGAATCAATGATATCTCTTATATTATCAACTCCAGTTTTACTTGCTGCATCAATTTCAATAACATCTAATGAGTTTCCTTTTGTAATGGCTTTACAAGGTCCACATTTATTACAAATTTCATACGTTGGTTCTTTATTGTCATTACCTTCGCAATTAAATGCTTTAGCAATAATTCTTGCAGTAGTTGTTTTTCCTACACCTCTTATACCCGTTAACAAAAAAGCATGAGCAAGTCTTCCATCTTTTAAAGCGTTTTTTAGAGTGTTTACAAGTATGTCTTGACCAATTAATTCGTTAAAGTTTTGGGGCCTATATTTTCTTGCAAGAACTTTATAATTCATTTTTTTACTTAAAAGAGAGCCCCATGACCCGTTATCATTGTTACGGCTGCTTTCTTTCGAACCTGACCGGGTTAGCAAGAGTCACGTCCATAAGACTCTCCAGATATAATATGTATTAGATTAGTCTCAGTTTCAAGATAATTAAATTTCTATCGGTATATTTCTTAAATATGAACCTAACATTTTAATACTTCCTTCTATTGTATAAAATTTCATCTCTTCAATAGCGTTTTGCATATTTATTTCATCGGGATGACCTTCTGCATCAACATAAAACCTAGCTGCTTTCATGTTTCGTCCACTAATATAGCTTTCTAATTTAGTTAAATTAATTCCGTTGGTAGCAAATCCTCCTAAAACTTTATACAGTGCTGCTGGGACAGATTTTACCTCAAATACTATTGTTGTAACATTTATATTTTTTTTATTATATTCTGGAATAACTTTTTTATTAGACATTATTAGAAAACGAGTTGTGTTGTTAATTTCATCTTCTATGTTTTCTTTTAAAACTTGGAGTCCATAAATTTTAGCTGCCATTTTGGATGCTATAGCTGCTACAGTGATGTCATTTCCTTTTGATAACTCAAATGCAGCTCCAGCAGTATCGATATGTTGAGTAGGCACAAGATTTTGCTTTTTTATGAAACTTCTACATTGAGCGATACCTTGAGAATGACTTTTAACAGTTTTAATTGTTTTAAGACTTGCTCCTGGTAATGATAAAAGTTGGTGATTAACTTTTTGATAATGTTCAGCGATAATATAAAGACCACTTTCTGGGATAAGGTTATGTATGTCGGCAACACGACCAGCAACAGAATTTTCTACAGGTACCATTGACAAGTCTGAAACACCATTTTTNGTNTTTTCTAACATATTTTCAAATGATGAACATGGTATTGTCATNGCGTTCGGATAACATTCTTCACAGGCTAAATTTGAATATGCTCCNTTCATACCTTGAAAGGCAATTTTTAATTTATCTAAACTTATTACCATAATTACTTCAAAACACTTTGTTTAAATTTATTTAAATCTTCAATGGTATCTATACCAATTGGTTTTTCAGTTGTAACTAAGATTTTGATATTTATTCCAGCTTCTAAGGCTCTTAATTGCTCTAATTTTTCACTCATTTCTAAATTAGATGGTTTTAGTTTTATATATTTTTCTAAAATGGTTCTATCCCAAGCGTATATTCCAAGATGGTGCCACTTGTTTGGGTCGCCCCATGGTATGGGAAGCCTACTGAAATAAAGTGCATTTCCTATTTCGCCAGCTTTTGGTTTTAGACTCTCAAATGATGCTACGCATTTAACAATATTTTCATCAAAGATTTCATTTTTATCTGCCTTAACAACCGGAGTAGCAATACATTTGTTACTCTTAATTATATTTGCTAAACTTATGATTAATTTTTTTGAAACATTAGGTAAATCACCTTGTAAGTGGATAATCTTATTGATTTTTTTTTGCGGATCAAACTTTTTAAGCGCTTCATTAATTCTATCAGATCCACTTTCATGATCTTTGCTAGTAAGGATTCCTATTTGTCCGCATCTTTCAGCTATATCAATAATATCTTTAGTATCTGTTGCAACTATAATAGGTACTTTTAAATCAGATTTTATTGCGCCTCTAATTACATGCTCTATGAGAGGTTTCTTATCTATCTCAATTAAAGCTTTATTTTTAAGTCTAGTTGATCCTATCCTCGATGGAATTAAAATAGCAAAGTTTTTGTATGACAATTTACATGCCTATAAATGATATTACGAATTTAATCTTGATTAAAATAATTTTATTTTAATAATTTAATTGAAAAATTTATATAATGAAATATAAAAATATTATACCTTTTTATGATAGAGTGGAGTTAACATGGATGCTTTAAAATTTAATAAAATTGCAGCAGGATTTTTATGTGCTGGTTTATTAATAATGGGGTTTAGTAAAGTTGGTAGTTTTTTAGTTAACCCAAAAAATTTAAAGGAGAATGCCTACCCAATTGAAGTTGCTAATTTAGATACTAAAAATACTCAAGTAAAAGAAGCATCAGTAATCGAACCCATAATTAACCTTTTAGCAAATGCTAGCATTATTGAAGGTGAAAAAGTCGCTAAAAAATGTACAGCATGTCATGTTTTTGTTGATGGAGGAAAAAATAAAGTAGGGCCAGGTCTGTATAATATTGTAAACAAACCAATAGGAAAAGCTGACTATGGGTACTCTAAGGCTTTTGCAGAATTGAATGGAAATTGGACATATGAAGAATTAAACAAATTTCTTTATAAGCCAAAAGAATATGTAAAAGGTACAAAAATGAACTTTGCAGGTTTAAAGAAAACAAAAGATAGAGCAAATCTCATTGCATGGTTAAGAGAAAGAGCAAACTCTCCAGCACCTTTGCCTAACAAATAGTATTCATGAGTATTGATAATTTTTCTTCTTATGCTGATTGCTTTAATGAAATAAGTCAAAACGTTAGAAAAATTACACTAAATAAATCTATTTTAGAAAATAATTATACAATTAAAAAAGATGATAGCCCAGTTACAATATATGATATAGAAGCTGAAAATTACATTAGAAAATATATAGAAAATAATTTTCCTTCTCACAATATTATTGGTGAAGAATTAAAGATAATTGACAAAAAATCTGAATACACTTGGATTATAGATCCAATTGATGGAACAAAATCATTTATGTCTGGAAGACCATTATGGGGAACAATGATTGGTATTTTAAAAAAGAATAAACCTATTATTGGAATGGTTGATTTTCCTGAGTTAGATCAATTATGGATAGGTCATAATGACCAACTAATTTTAAATGGAAATGATTGTCATTTTGTAGAAAAAGAAAATATAACTTTAAACAATGCAATCTTTGCTTCAACTGCACCTGAGTTATTTGAATTTTTAAATTTACAAAAAATTAATGCTATAATTAATAAAGTAAGAATTAATATATGGTCAGGTGATTGTCATAATTACATTTTACTTGCACAAGGCAAAATAGACTTAGTTATTGAAGAAAATTTAAATTCATGGGATATTTTGCCGCTAATTCCAATTTTGAAATCTAGAAAAATAGCCATAACGGATTGGAGTGGGTCAGAAATATCGTTTGATTTTAAAACACAAAAAAAATTTAAAGTTATTGCAGCTTGTAAAAGAAATTTACTAAATGAAGTTATTCAACTTTTGAATTAATTAAACATTTCATTAATTGTTTTAAATACAGTTCTTAAGCTCATTGCTTCTCCTCCGATAGGAAATCCTGGTCTTGAGGAAAGATTCCAAGCCATTAAATCAAAATGAACCCAATTAATTTTTTTATCAACAAATTGTTCTAAAAATAATGCTGCAGTGATTGCACCACCTGTTCCAGAAAAACCTGTACTATTAAGAGCTCCATTTTCAGAATGAAGAAATCTTTTATATGGAGAAAAAAGTGGTAATCGCCAGACAGGATCAACCATTTTGATTGAATTATCTAAAAGCTTTTTTGAGATGTCTTCATTGTTTGAAAAAAATACTGGAACCTCTGTACCAAGAGCTACTCTTGCTGCCCCAGTTAAAGTTGCAAAATCAATTATGAGATCAGGATTAGTATCACTCTCTTGAGCAAAAGATAATGTGTCCGCTAAAATTAGTCGTCCCTCTGCATCGGTATTTCCAATTTCAACTGGAGTTCTATTTCTAGAAAATTTAATATCCAAAGGTCTCATGGATTTTTGAGAAATCGAATTTTCTGCAATTGGAATAAGAAGTTTAAGGTTAAGCTTACTATTATAATTAATCAAACTTTTTGCCAAGCCAATGGCGATTGCACTACCTCCCATATCTTTTTTCATATTTAACATGGCTCCACTTGGTTTAATATCTAGGCCACCACTGTCAAAAGTAATACCTTTACCTATAATAGTGATATTGTTTTCATTTTTCTTAACTCCTTTGTTTTTCCAATTAATTTCTATAAGCTTAGGTTTGAATTCAGATGATCTTCCTACCATAGAAATTAATGGGAACTCCTTATCAAAGTTATTACTTTTATGAACAACACATTTTAAACCTTTGAAAATTTTTTTTATTTCTATTTCATATTGATCAGGGTTTAAATAATTTGCTGGAAGGTTAATCAAATCTCTTGCTAAATTAATTCCTTCTAATTCAACAGTACATAGGTCAACTAAATTTATATATTTATTGTTTAACGAAAGAATATTTAAATATTTTTTAACTTTATTTTTTTTTAAAATATTAAATCTATAAAAACTTAAACCCCAACCTAATAAAAATTCATAAATATCATTTTTATTGTATTGAGATAAAATGTTTAAATCCCAAATTCTATCTTCAAGCAAATTACAAATTTTAGCAGCTTGATCAATTGTGCTTTCTCTAAAATTATTATTTGGGTTTAAATATGCAATTGTAACTAGGCTTTTCTTATCAAAATCAAACAAATTAATAATTGGCTTATCAGTATTAAATTTATAATTTGTCTTAAAATTCTCTAGTTGTTTTTCTGATAATAACTTTGAAATTAATAAGTCATTTAAATTTTTGATTATATATAATTTAGAGTTATTTTTTGAGCTTTTTTTAACAAATGTTTCAATTTCTCTATTTAGATCAATCATGATTTACCCATCAATTAAATTATACACTCTTTTGTTATATAAAAAGAGTATTATTCCTCGTAGGATTAAAAAAATTAAAAAGCAAGAATATAAATATTTTAAACTAACTAGATCACTTAATATAAATTCAATAATTATATAAAAAATTATACATGAAATTATAATAGAATTCCTCATTTCTTTTACTAATGTTGATCCTACAAATATTCCATCATATTGAAATGCAAGCACTGAAATTGGTGGAGTAATAATAACTAAAAACCATAGATCTTGAATTATTTTTCTTAATGGTTCAATATCTGTAATAGAAAGTATAATAACGTTTCTTAAAGAAAATAATAAAATTGCAATTAAAAAAGAAAATAAAAACGCCATTTCAAAAGTAAGGCGAATGGATGCTTTTAATTCTTTTTTATTTTTAGATCCAATAAAATTTCCAACTAGAGTTTCAGCAGAATGAGCAAATGCGTCAATCGTATATGAGCATAAACTAAATAAAATTAATAAAATCTCCATTGAAGCTAACTCATTAACCCCAAGATCTGAAGATTTTTTGATTAGATAAGCTTGAGCAAAAACTAAAAACATCGTTCTTAAAAATAAGTTCTTGCTTATATTAAATATCCTCAAAACTTTATTAGTTGAAATAAATTTTTTAAATTCAAATTCTTTAAATTGATTTGGATGTGCAATAATTAAATACAAAGAGATTGAAATAATAAAACCGCATATCTGAGATATAAAACTTCCAATAGCAACTCCGCTTATTCCAAAGTCAAGATATACGGCAAAATAGATTGAGAAAATAATATTTGTAAAATTTATTACAAATAATTGTATCATTACAAATTTTGTTTTTTGAATTCCAAAATACCAACCTAAAAATACAATATTTATCAATCCAAAAGGAAGACCTATCATTCTTATGAATAAATAATCTTTATATAATTCTCTTATATCTTTTGGTGGGTCGAAAAAATAATTTGAAATTTCAAAAATTATATTTTTGCATATATATAAAGTTATCCCAATTATTATTGCTATAATGATAGGTCTTAATAATCCCAGGAATATTTCTTCAGCATTTTTTTTGCCATGATATTGAGCAATTATTCCTGTTGTGCCCATTCTAAGAAAATTTAACCCAGCATACATAAAATTAAATACAATTCCACCTAAAGCAACAGCGGCTAGATAATCACTTGATGGCATATGTCCCATAATTAACGTATCAACTAATCCAACAAGTGGTATAGAAAAATTTGCTAANATNATNGGCCAAGATAATTNCCAAATTTTTTTTCTATTTATTATCATTTGAAATTTAAATTTTTATGTATAAGACTTTAAGTAGAGTTATGTCTTTTCATTNTGTAAAGTTAAAATTAATAAATGCTTANNAACATCAAGAATTTAAGTTTAACAAAGAAATTANTATATAAAATTNTTTTTTTTATCTTTTGTTTAATTCCTTTTTTTTCTGGGCTTGGANTCAATACCACCTTTGGATAGAGATGAATCAAGATTTGTTCAATCAACTTATCAAATGNTAGAAACNAATGATTATATAAATATNAAATTTTTGGATGAAATTAGNGCTAAAAAACCAATAGGTATTTANTGGGCACAATCAATTTTTGNTAATATANTTGGTGAANATAAAATNNCATCATANAGATANGTATCTACTNTAGGNGCTNTNATAACAATNTTGATATTATGGAAATTTTCACAAATTTTATTTGGACAAAAATCNTCTTTATTTGTTGTTNGTGCTTCNATGATATCATTATTATTTATATTTGAATCTCATATAGCTAAAACTGACACATTATTATTATCATTTATTACTCTTCAGCAATTTTTATTATTAAAAATAATCTTAAATAAAAAGAAATCTATTTTATCTGATTTAATTATACCATTATTTATGTGGTTAGTTTTAGGAGTAGGATTTCTAATTAAAGGACCAATTTCATTAGTAGTTTTAATATTCACTTTATCAAGTTATGTTTTATGGAATAAAGACATTAATCTATTAAAAAAAATTAGACCTTTTTGGGGTATTATCTGTTTTCTAATAATTGTTTTACCATGGGTTTATATTATACAAAAAAATACGAATGGCTTATTTTTTGAAAAAGCTATAAATGAAGACCTTTTGCCAAAACTTTTCAGCGAACAAGAAAGTCATGGTGGTTACCCAGGTTATTATTTGTTGATTTCAAGTTTAATTCTTTGGCCATTAGCATCTTTCTTTCCATTGGCTTTTTTCTTTGTGAAAAAGAATTTAAATAATTTAGGTGTTAGATTTTTAATTTGCTGGTTTATACCTTTTTGGATCATAATCGAATTAATTCCTACTAAATTATTTCATTATCCATTACCTATTTTCCCTCCATTAATTTTAATTGTGACTGGCGCAATAAAATATTTTGAGAATAATAAATTAAATTTAAAATCTTATATTTTTAAAAATTTTATTTTCTTATGTTCTCTATTATTAAGTTTAGGTGGTGTTATTCTAAGTATTTTTCTTTGTTATTTATTAATTAATTATAATGAAAATAAAACGAACCAATATTTTTACATGGCTATTCTGTTTTCGATGTCATTCTTGATTTTGGTTTTATCAATATTAATTAACGTAGGAGTAATATACGGAAAAAAAATTAATTTTTTCAAGTTTAAAAAAGAAATAAAATTTCCAAATTTTATTATATTTTTTTCTGTAATTTTTTATAGCACTATTTTTACTTTTGTTTTACCTGGTTTAAAATATTTATTTCCAAGTAAGATTATTTCTGATGAACTAAAAAAAATTAATTATGAAGAATTATCTGTTACTGGGTATCATGAACCAAGTTTAGTTTTTTTAGCTCAAGGTAAAATAATTTTATCAGATCCAAATGAAGCAGCCATTTTTCTTGCAGAAGGAAATAACAACCTTGTTTTAGTTGAGGGTAGAGAATTAGATGAATTTATTAATTCATCTTCAAGTCTAAACCTTAAATTAAAAAAAATAAAAGAAATTAAAGGTTTTAATTATTCAAAAGGTCAAAATATAAAAATTCTTTTTTTTAAAGTAGCCAAATAACTACAAAAATTATAAAAGATATTAATGTTAAAAAATCACAACATTTCAATTGTAATTCCAATAAAAAATGAATCACAGAATATACAAAAACTTACTAGAGAAATTTATAAAGCATGTAATAAAATAAAGTTTGAAATCATTTTTGTTAATGATGGTTCTGATGATAACTCTATAAATATTCTAAAGATTTTAAAAAAAGAAAATAGAAATTTGAGAATCTTAAATCACAATTGTTCTAAAGGACAATCAGCTGCGTTAAAAACAGGTATTCATAATTCAAGTTATGAAATAATAGTAACTCTAGATGGTGATTGTCAAAACGATCCCAAAGATATACCGGCCATGCTTAAAAAATTCATTAACAATTATGAAAATAACTTAATAATGATTGGTGGAGTAAGAGTAAATCGTAAGGATAATCTTGGAAAAAAAATTGCATCTAAATTTGGTAAATTTTTCAGAAAAAAATTAATCAATGATGATCATCCCGATACAGGTTGTGGCATTAAAATTTTTCATAAAAAATTATATTTGTTACTACCATATTTTGACCATATGCACAGATTTTTGCCAGCGTTAGCATCTAGAGAAGAAGCATTAGTGTTGCAACATGATGTCAATCACCGACCAAGATCAAAAGGAAGCTCAAATTATACAAATCTTGGAAGATTATTTGTTAGTATTTTTGATATTGTTGGCATGATATGGTTGTTAAAAAGATATCCTAAAAATTTAAAAATTAATGAAATTAAAAAATAGGCTCTATTTATGAACTTCATCTCACTCTTATCGGAAAAAATTGAACTAGGCGCAATTGTTGTATCAAATGTCATTATTTATTTGATCCCATTCATGTCAGATGTCTTGTTGGATAAGCCTGAAAATATAATGGTCATCATTGGTTTTGGTGGACAAGGTTTATTTGCAGCTAGATTTCTAATTCAATGGATAACAAGTGAAAATGCTAAAAAGTCAGTAATACCTGTAGCTTTTTGGTATTTTTCTATCACAGGTGGTTTAGTTTTGCTGACTTATGCAATATGGAGAAAAGATCCTGTGATTATTGCAGGTCAATCAGTGGGTATTTTGATTTATGCAAGAAATTTATATTTTATTCATAAAAATGAAAAATAGATTTATTAAATTGTAGTTTGACCCAATTTTAAAATTAATTTCCACTCTGTTTTTGAAACAGGAGAGACAGACAATCTACTTTGCTTAACTAAAGGCATATTTAATAACTCTTTTGTGTTTTTTATTTGATCAAGTGTAACAAATTCATTAAGTTTTTTTACTGCAACTAAATCAACCATCCCAAATATTTTTTTCTTGTCCGTATGATCTGGATAATATTCTTTTATTACTTTTACTATACCAATTATTCTTCTTTCTTTAACAGAATGATAAAAAAAACCAAGATCTCCAATTTTCATTTTTTTCATATTATTAGATGCTTGGTAATTTCTAACACCATCCCAGTGTTCTCCAATTTCACCTTTTTTAACTTGATCATCCCATGACCAAGTATTTGGTTCAGATTTAAATAACCAAAAATTCATTTTAAAAAAGCCTTTCAATTTTTAAATTCTATTCCAATAGGACGATTTAANANANTTAAAATAATTTTATCAATAGATTTATNATTATATATNTANTCAAAAATAGAATTTATAATGGGAGTATCTAATTTATATAAGTCTGATAAATATTTAGCTGATTTAAGAGCATAAAGACCTTCAACAAGTGGAATATTTTTGTTATTTTTATTTTGAGCAAGGTCTAATCCGTACTTCATATTTCTTGATGTGGGAGAGCTACATGTTAAAAACATATCGCCTATTCCAGCCAATCCAAAAGCCGTTTCTTTTTTGCCACCAAGTTTGAGTATAATTTGTGATAATTCTGCTATTCCTCTAGTAATAATTGCTGACTTTGCATTCTCGCCAAGTTTTAATCCATCTGATATACCTGTTCCAATTGCAAAAATATTTTTAATAGCTCCAGAAACTGATGCTCCAATAACATCATTTGATGGATAAAGGCGTAAGCAACTATTNCTGAAAAGAGTAGATATATTTTTACTAAATATTTCACTATCACTAGCTATAATCGCAGCTGATGGTAAGTTTTTAGCTACTTCACTTGCGAATGTTGGTCCAGTTAAAATACCATAAGTTAAGTTGGGATATTTTTTTGAAATTATTTCAGAAAATAATTCCCCTTTATCATTTGCAAAGCCCTTCGATGTTAAAATAATTTTTACATTTGGATTTAATGAAATTACTTCATTTACTGTATCTTGAACTCTAAAACTTTGTGTTGTTATGAAAACAATGTCTGCTTCTTTTAATATACTTTTATCATTTGAAACGTAAATATTTTTTGGAAATATAATATCAGGAAAACATTTAGTTATTCCATTGTTTAAAGAATCCATCCTTTTTTTGTTAGATACTAAAATTGATGATTTTGTATTACAATTTGATAGAGCTATCGCTAAAGCTTGTCCCCATTCACCTCCTCCATAAAAAATAATTTTATCTGAAGTTGTCATTAAGCTTTTATACCTTTTTTACCAACAAGTCTCATGGTTGGATTATTTTTAAAAGCATTTGGATCTAATGGCCACCTTGGTCTTGGTTTGAAATTAAACATTGTATCTTTTTTAAGCTTATATCTTTCAAATCCAGCCCATGCAATCATAGCCCCATTATCCGTGCATAATTCAAGAGTTGGAACATAAAATTTAATATCTTCTTTATTAGATAAGTTCTTTAAGTCTGCTCTGATTTTTTTATTAGCGGCAACTCCTCCTGCTATTACTAAGTTTACTTTATGTGATTTAGTTATTTGTTTATAAATTTTAATTGCTAATTTTGTTCTATCTAATAAACAATCTGAAATTGTTTTTTGTAATGATGCTGCTAAGTTATGTTTATTAATATTTATATCTACATTATTTACAGTTTTTGAGAATGCAGTTTTCAATCCTGAAAAAGAAAAATTAGGATTTTTTGATTTATATAAAGGTTTTGGAAACTTGAAGAAATTTTCATCACCTTCCTTGCTTAATTTTTCAATTAATGGTCCACCTGGCTGATCTAAACCCATCATTTTTGCAGCTTTGTCAAAAGTTTCTCCTGCAGAATCGTCTAGTGTNGTACTAATTCTAATATATTCTCCATAATTCAAAACAGCTATCAACTGAGTGTGACCGCCTGAAACTAATAAAAGCAAAAAAGGATAATTCAAATCATCGTATAATAGTCTAGCTGTTAAAGCATGACCTTCTAGGTGATTAATAGCTAAAAAAGGTTTTTGNAATGACCAAGCTAACGTTTTACAAAAAGTATTTCCAACGATTAATCCTCCAATTAAACCAGGACCACCTGTTGAACAAAAAAGATCAATTTCTTCCAATTTTATTTTAGCTCTCGTTAGAGCTTTTTTTAAAGCAATATCAATAAAACTTAGGTGAGCTCTAGCAGCAATTTCTGGAACAATCCCACCAAATTCTTTGTGATAATTATTTTGATTTAAAACTATGTTTGCTTTTATGTTTTTAGATGAATCAATTATGCCAATAGCTGTATCATCGCAACTTGTTTCTACTCCAAGTACATATTTTACTTTTTGATGGCTTGTCATTTTTAAATCTATATATATAAAATATGTTTATAACAAAGATTTTCAAAATATAGAATTTATAATTGTTAATAAACAAATTGAATAAAAGTCATTAAACAAAATGGAAAAAATAAAAATTGCCTCAAGATCATCTAGTTTAGCTTTGAAGCAAGTCGAAATTGTAAGCGAAAAACTAAAAAATTTTTTTGACATTGAAATTATTAAAGTATCAACAACAGGAGACAAATTTTTAAATAAACCTCTTGCTGAAATTGGAGGTAAAGGCTTATTTGTTAAAGAATTGGAGAGAACTNTCTTAAATGGTGATGCCCATATAGCNGTTCATTCTTTGAAAGATATGGAAACTAANATTGCTAAAGATACTTTTATTGGAGCTATTCATTCTAGAGACAGTAGAAATGATGTTCTGCTTGGCAAATATAAAAGTCTTTCAGATTTACCAAAAAATGCAATTATTGGGACTTCTTCTCCAAGAAGAACGGCATTTTTAAAATATTTTCGAAATGATTTTAATATAAAATTATGCAGAGGTAATATCGAGTCTAGGTTATTAAAATTAAATGAAAATAAATATGATGCTCTAGTTTTAGCTGAAGCAGGTTTAAATCGATTAGAAATTGAGTACTCCTACAAAATACCAATTAAAGTTATGCCTCCATCAGCGGGTCAAGGTGCAATTGCCATACAATGTNTAAATACAATAAAAAATAAAAAAATTAATGAGATAATTCTTTCTTTTAATGATCAAAAAGCTTTTTTTGAGACTCAAGCAGAAAGAAGTTTTATAAAGTCAATAAACGGAAATTGTTATTCTCCAATTTCTGTAAGTGCGAATGTTATAGAAAACGATATTATATCTATTGAAGCTTATATAATTAATATTAACGGTACAGAGATGATTACGGATAAAATTGAAGGTAATAAAACAAACGCAATTACTACAGGTGAATTGTTAGCAAAAAAATTAATTAAAAAAGGCGCAAAAAAATTATTAGAATTATAATATTTGTAAATATTTATGAACGTATTCGTTGTTAGAGAAATTAAAGACGCATTTGAAACAGTTAGAGATTTAGAAAAAATTGGAATTAATGCTAAACCCCTACCAATTACTAAATGTAATTATAAAAAAATTCCAAATCATAAAATTAAATATGATTTTATTTTATTAACTAGTGTTAAATCTATTATGATTTTTATAAGATTTATTGATTTATATAAAAAAATTCATAGTACAATACCAAAAATATTTACAGTTGGAATTGAGACTGCAAATGCCTTAAAAAAAAATAGTTTTAAGAATTTTTTTGTATCGAAGGGTAATTCGCACAATTTGTCTGAATTAGTTATTTCTCATACTAAAATTTATTCTAAAGGTCTTTGGCTTTGTGGCCTCCATAGAAAAAGAGTTTTAAAAACGAAATTATTAGAAAATAAAAGATTTTTAAAAGAAAAAATTGTTTATGAAATGGCATTTAGAGATATTTCAAAGAATTCACAAATTGATGAAAAGGAATGTTTTAGTAATAATGTATTTATTGTAAATTCATCAAGAAATATACAACTACTTACTGAAACTCTTAAAAAATTAAAGACTTTTGAAAATTTTTTAAAAAAATCAAAAATTTTTTGTATGAGCCCAAATATTAAAGAAGAAGCTCTAAGTCTTGGATGGAAAAACATTTTAATTCTTAAAAAGAATTCTAGGAAAAGTTTCTTAAAAGAGGTTAAAATGATTTTAGATTCAAATTAAGAGATGACAAAGAAACAAAAAAATAAAAGTATAGAAGATAAGGATGAAACCATTATTGAAATGGCTCCTGTAATTAAAGAGAAATATACTAAGGTATTTTTAATTATCTCTTTAATATTAAGTACACTTTCTATAGTTTTAGTGCTCTCTTTTTTCATATGGTTTTCATCTAATGATTTGGAAAAAAAAATCTACCAAGAAACTAACAAAAGTTCTGATAATTTAAATAAAGTCATTAANAATTTTAAAAAAGAAACAAAAAAAGAAATAGAAAACTTAAGAAATGATTTTATTACTAATAATCAAAAAAACTCAAATTTTAATTCTAAAGTTTTTAATAATAAACTTCGTGAAATTGAAAAAAAAATTAATGACTTTAATGCTAAAGTTAAAGATTTTGAAGGAAATAAAGTATCCAAAGAACTGGATCCTAATATTTTATCAAAAAATAATGATATTAGGATTGATAATTATGCAAAAATTATTGAACATAAAGACCCAAAACTTAATGAGTTAATTAAAGAGTTTGAAAATTTAAAGANGAGTTTATTAAGTAAAGAACAATTTGGTTACACTAAAGAAAGAAATGTATTTAATAATGTAATAAATAAACTTTCAGGACTTTTTAAATTAAGAGATTATGGTGATAATAATTCACCAAGATCTCTTATTACTAAAGCTGAGGAAAGCGCTTTAAATGGTGATTTGAAATCAGTTTTGTATCACTTAGAAAAACTTCCTGATGATTGGAAAGTAGGGCTAGAAAATTTCATATTTAAATGTAAATTATTTTTAGCAAAGGAAAATGGTTAATTAAATGATTTTTAAGTTTTTGAAATTAATTTTTTCTCTATTGCTTATAGCATTTATAGCTATNCTTATTTCAGAAACTAAAGGTAATACAAAAATAGATTGGCTTGGTTGGGGTGTAGAAATTGAAACGAGTTATTTAATACTTGTTTTAGCTTTCTTCAGTTTAATCTTAATTTTTCTAGATAGATTATGGTTAATGATCATGAATATTCCTCGTGCAGCAATATCTAGAAGAGATAGAAAAAATAGACAAAAGGTAGAACAAAATCTTGTTAAAGCTTATTTATTAGCAAGTCATGGCGAACATAAACAAGCAGCCGTGGAAGCACGAATAATTAATAAGAATATCCTTGATAAAAAATTAGGAGATATTTTGCTTAAGCATGCTGAAGCAATCGATGAAATACAAAATGAAAATGATAAAAAAAATTCTGACAAATATTTGTTATCTTTAGCTAACGAAAAAAATACATCTTTTATAGGTTATTTAGGCTTAATGAAAAAAGAAAAAGATTTGGATAAAATTTATGAATATGCGAATGAAGCATTTAAAATTGATCCTTCTTCAGAACAAGTTTTAAAAACTTTTTTTCTATCCTCAATTCGGTTAAAAAACTTTAAAAAAGCAATAGAATTAAGTGAAAATACAATATTAAAAAATAGTTTCCCAGAAAGTCAAATAAATATAATTTTATCTGAATTAAATTTTCTAGAAGGCTTAAATACACTAAGTAAGGATATAAAGGTAGCTGAAAAATTTTTTACTAAGAGTTTAGAATTTAATCCAGGCCATTTTCAAGCATGTTTAAATTTAATAAAAATTATTAAAGGTTTCTCTGTAAGATCTAAATCGATGAATTTACTTAAAAAAACTTTTCTCTCTTGTCCAAATTATGATGTTTTAATTGAGATGGTTAATAGATCTGGAAGTTCTAACTCAGGAGAGAAAGTATCTTTTGCAAAAAAAATAATAAAAAATAATTCTCTTTCATATCATAATAAAATTTTTGCAAAAGTTTTGATTGCTAAATTTTCTGTTAGTCAAGAAATATGGGGTGAAGCAAAAAATATTTTGGAGACTATAAAAGAAAGTGAAATGCCAAAAGAAGGGTTTGGAATTTTAGCAGAAATTTCATCATCAAAAAATAATGCTAATGATGTAAAAATATATTTAAAACATGCAGCTAATTCTGAAGTTGGCTTTGGATATCTTTGTAATAGTTGTGGTTACGACAATGGAATAAATGATATAATCTGTCCTAGNTGTAACGACATTGGAACTATTAGTTGGGGTAATAATTATAATTACAAACAATTGTCTACTTCAATAGGCGTTAAAAAAATTGTTTAATTCTTAATTATTAAAGTAAGTTTTTGATTAATATAACCGTTGTTAAGCCGAGTATTATTCCAATACTTTTCATGAATACTGAAATATTTTTTTTAATAAATTTAGATAGGCTATGTTGTATAAAAACTGAGATTAAAATATACCATGTGATGTCGATAAAGGAAGCAAGAACAGCTATGTAAATTTTTTCTATAAAGATCATTTCAGGCTTTATAAATTGGCTGAAAATAGATGTAAAAAACAGGATAATTTTGGGGTTTACTATTGAAGNTGATAACCCAATTAAAAATGGATTTTTATATATTTTATAGTTGTTTTCTAAAACAACCTTATCTTTTGTAAAAGTTAACATTTGAAAACTTAAATAAATCAAAAATACAATTCCAATTATTTGTATCCCTGTGTAAAAAGTGGGATTTTTTATAACTAATAATCCAATTCCTATAGCTGTAACAAAAGCATATAAAAAAATTCCTAAACCATGGGCAAATGAAAATATTATTCCATTTTTTAAACCAAATGAAGTTGTTTGGTAAGAAACTATAAGTAAACTTGGGCCTGGAGACATTGCTCCAATTAGGCAAACAAGAGTAATAGATAACCAATCAGAAAAAANCACTTATTTAACCGCTAAAGGATGTTTCAGCGAATTTGAAATTATTTTGTCTCCACGCTTCGTATAAAACTATGCTNGCAGCATTACTTAAGTTTATACTTCTATTTTGTTTTGTCATAGGGATTCGCAGTTTTTTTTTTGTGGTAAAAGAGTTTAGAATTTCTTCAGGTAATCCTGAGGTTTCATTTCCAAATAAAAAAGCGTCATTAATATCAAACTTTAAAGAAAATAAATTTTCTTTCCCAAATTTTGTGATTGCAAAAATATTGTTAAATGTAATTTCTGACAGACAATCTTTTAAACTATCATAGACTTTTAAATTCGATATTTCACTGTAATCTAGTGCTGCTCTCTTTAAATTCTTACTATTTAAGTCAAACCCAAGTGGTTTTATTAAATGTAAATTTGAACCAGTATTTGAACATAATCTCATAATATTTCCTGTATTTGGAGGTATCTCAGGATTAAATAAGATTATATGAAACATTTTTAGTTTAGTTTTCCATTGATGACATAATTTAAAATTTTAACTACTTGATCATTATTTTTGACAACAGCTAATGCAGCTGCATCAATTTCTTTCAAAGCATGTTGATGNTCATCANNNTGNATNATAATNANNGATTTNTTNANTGCGGNTGCGTATCCTGCNTCAAANGCNGCNTTCCACTGTTTATANTTTTCACCAAANNTNACNANNACNATATCNGNNTTTTCAATTNCNTTTCTTGTTCTAATNGCATTTAATTTAGCACCTTTATTATCTTTCCAAAATTGGGTTTCTTCATTTCCTANGATTTNNACTCCACAATTNTCAGATGCNTCATGATCAGTTACTGGGCNAGAAAAATTAACATTTAAANNNTNTTTTTTTGTNAGTTGTATAATGTCATCTCTCCAATCNGAATGAATTTCNCCAGCTANATAAATATTTAACATTTCAATCTCCNNTTATTTTAAATTAGGTATTCTAGACATNGTTATAAATAAAGAAATAGNAGAAGCAATAGCTAAAATACTCATGCCAAATAAAATATAATTATATGATACATTTAAATCTAATAATTGACCTACAATAACAGGACCTAGGGCCGTACCAAAAACCATTGAGGATGTTGAAAGAGATCGAATAGAACCTAAGTTTTTTGTTCCAAAGTAATTAGGCCAAAATGTTGAGCCGATAGTCATGGCTGACCCTTGAGTTATTCCAAGGAAAATAAATCCAATAAATACATAAAAATAATTATCTCCAATTGAAAAGCTNATTAAACCTANTGCCATNGGTATTAGGTAANANGGTANAAATTTAGAAACTCCNAATTTGTCAATCATCCATCCTGAAAGNATCAAAGCAGACATTGAAGATATTGTNTANATTGGNAAAATAGAAAAATAATTTACTACNTNAAAATTTTTAATATCAATTAAATGCATTTGNTAGAAAAAAAATGCTGTAGAAAAAATTGGTGTAATTAATAAGGGTAAAATAACTGACCAAAAGAGCCAAAATTTTAGAACTTCTTTTCTTGTCCAGTGTTTATCATTTAGTCCAGTTTGTTCTGTAATTGCATCACTAGATGACTTGGGCATCCTTTCAACTTTTAGAAGGGTTATTATAAATGGAAGTATTAACAAAAGTAAGATACCACCAAAGCTCCAACTAAATTTCCAACCAACAAATGATATAATAAATGTCATGATAATTGGAAAAATTGCTTCTCCAAATGAAAACCCTAATACAGAAATTGAAGTTGCCTTACCTTTATTTTGTCCGAACCAACGGCCAATTGCTACAGAGGGCAAATGGAATAACATACCTTGACCAAAAAACCGTAATCCAAAAATAATACCTACTAATATCCAAATAGATGAATTCAATACCATTGCAAAACATAAAATTGATAAGCAGATAAAAACTAATATAAGTAATTTTCTTAATTCATGTTTATCAACTAATCCACCTAATACTAACATCATAAAAGCAGAAGCTAAAGTTCCTAATGCATAGATGCTTCCCCAGTCCCCATGACTTAATTGAAAAAAGGATCTTATTTCATTAGCATAAAGTGAAATAAAAAAAGTTTGTCCAAAACATGAAGAAAAGTACATTAATGAACAAGCCAGTAACCATTTAAAATTATCAAGAAAAAACTTCATTTAAATTAAAATTTATTAATGTTTTAACTCTCCAATTAATTCTGGATTTATTTTAAGAAAATTGTCAGTCGGATCTCCAATTCTTCCATAGCCGTTCCAAACTCTGAATCCCAAAAGTTCTTTTTGATAATCAGATAGTTTAATAAATATATTTTTCTTTAATCCAAGAGTGTAATTTTCTTGTGGTCTAAATTGTGGTCCACAAAAAGTAATTAAAATTGCTAGTCTTTCTTTATCGCTTACATTAGCACCAGTTCCGTGCCATAATCTTCCATCAGTTATTATGGCGCATCCCGGGGGACCCTCAGCTGCAATTGGTAAAATTTTTTTATCTATTTTTTTGTTGGGATGTCTTCCAAATTTATGTGAGCCTGGAACAACTAATGTCCCTCCATTTTCAAATGACATCCCATTAAGCATTATAAGTACATTCGAAACTACTGGTCTCGTAATTAAGTCATGATTTTTGATTACATTTTCATTAATTTTATAATCAAATTTTTTTCTTGTTATAGAACTAATTGGTAAAAATTTTTCATCTCTATTTACTGGGTCTGGATTCCACCATTGATCTGTATGAAGGTCCATTGGAACACCACCAGGTTTTGCTATATTTGCATTATAACTTGAAAGAATATAATTTTTCCCTAAAACATCTTCAACACAATTTGTATAATTATGCATCTTTAATACATCTAAAAAAATTTTTCCTTTGTTAGGAAGCATCCATACTCTTTGATTAATTCCGCCTTTTTTAGTGTTATCAAATTCACCCCACTTTTTTTCTTTACTCCCATCTTCATAAGCTAAATTTTGTTTTTTTTCAGCATTTGCTTGTTCAACTAATCGTTTTGACAATTTTTCATTTAGATCAATTGGAATTGCATCTTCGAGCAAACAATATCCCCATTCTTTTAAATCCTGCTTTGCTTTAGCTATTGATTTTGTTGGCTTAGGAAATTTTTGATTCTTCATTAAATTAATCCTAAATCTTTCAGAGCGATTTCAATTTTTTCCTTTTGATTTTTTGTGGCTGGAGAGGTTGGTTTTCTTGCGAATCCAGCATCTAAGCCTTGGAGTTTCTGTGCATACTTGCATAGTGATGGCATATTATCAAGACCGATAGCATCCCAAAGGGGCATCAATTTTTGATGAAGATCAAGAGCAACTTCCCAGTTTTTATTTTGAACAGCATCCCATAATTTTACAGATGGACCTGGAGCAGCAGTTAAAATAGCTGCGATAGCTCCTGGTGCGCCTAATTGATAAGATGACATAAGTAAAGCATCTACAGCACTAAAGATGAGGTTTTTTGGGTTAGCTCTTCTTATTAAGTCTGCAAATAATTTCATGTCACCTGCACTTTGCTTGACACCTAATACACCTGGAACTTCATCCATTATTCTAATTAACAAGTCTGGAGAAAGATAACACCATGGAACTACATTATAGATTAAAATTGGNACGTGGCACTCATCATATATCTCTTTAAAATGATTAACCATTGCATCATCATCTGGTTTAAAAAGATAGTGTGGAGGAGTTATTTGCAAGGCACTTACATTTAAATCTTTAACTGACTTTCCTCTAGCTATAACTTCGGATGTTGAATTGGTTACAATTCCAGCGACTACTGGTATTNTTCCATCGACAGAATCAACNGTAGTCGTCATTAATTTAATATATTCTTCTCTATCAAGAACATGGCCTTCTCCTGTGCTTCCACCTGCTGCCAGACCATGAACTCCATTATCAATCAACCAGTCAACTTGAGGTTTGACAAGGCTATAATCAATTTCACCATTTGCTGAAAATGGTGTGGTAAAAGGTGAAATTATACCTCTTAAATCTGACATAATAAAATCTCCTTACAAATATTCTATTGTTGAAAATCTATTTTTTTATATATTATCACTATTAATAAAGATTATTATTATGATTAAAGATAAAGATGTAAATTTATATTTAAAAAAAAGACAAGAAATAGATGCTCCTAATCATCATGATCTTTTACCATCTCAATTAAGAGAAGAAAGATTAAAACAACTGAAACTAGATAATTTAGTAGGTCCAGAACTAAAAAAAGTTTTTGATACTCAAATACAAAGTTTTGATAATGATAAAATAAATTTAAGAGTTTATATTCCTTTTGTTACTGAAAGAGATAAAAGAGTTCCAATTATTCTTTTCTTTCATGGAGGAGGGTTTGTAATGGGTAATTTAGAAACTCATGATTTTCCATGTAGGTGTATTTCAAAATACAGTGAGATGATTGTTGTTGCAGTTGATTATAGATTAGCACCTGAAAATAAATTCCCAATACCATATAAAGATGCAGAGCAAGCTGTAAAACAACTTGGTTTTTTAAAAACTGAAAATTGTGATTTTAGTAATCTAATTGTGTGTGGAGACAGTGCAGGAGGGAATTTAGCAGCAGTATTAAGTATTAATTCATCCAAAAAATTACTCCCAAAAATAAAAGGGCAGATTTTAATTTATCCATGGGTTGATTTTACACTATCAATGAAATCTTCAGATTTTAATTTACCTGGAGCCACCCTTACATGTGATACTTTAAGTTATTTCGCACAACATTATTTAAGAAGTAAAAATGATGAGGTTAATTACGAAGCCTCTCCTCTTTTTTCTAAAGACTTATACAATCAGCCAAATACATTTATTTTTGCAGCTGAATTAGATCCTTTATTAGATGAAGGAATAGCCTATTTTAATAGATTAAAAACATATGGAAATAACGTTAATTATAAACTATACAAAGATCAACTCCACGGATTTGTAACTAATTCAAAACATTTTCCAAAGGGTTTAGATTGTTTAAAAGAAATAGCTAAAAGTGCTAAAATTTTAGTAAGTGGCTTCTAAATGAAAGTAGTTATATATGGTGGATCTGGTTTTATTGGTGCTTGGATAACTAAGTTATTACTTAATAATAATTTTCAAATAACGATCTTTGATAAGAAAATTAATAAAGATTTACTTAATCTAATTATTGGTAAAAATGTTAGAAAAATCGATTTTGTAGAAGGAGATATTCTTGAATATCAAGCTGTTTTAAACACTGCAAAAAATTCTAATATATTGATAAATTTGGTAGGTTTGATGACACCAGATTGTAGCAATAATCCAAGATTAGGTAACCAAGTTAATATAATTGGTTCTATAAATGTTTTTGAAGCTGCTTTAGAAGTTAAATCTAAACTTGTTGTTTATACAAGTAGTGGTGGAGTTTATGGTCAAAAAGATAAAATAAATCCTTTTCCAGAAACACATTATGGTGCTTATAAATTAGCAATTGAAGGAATTGCTAGAGCCTATTATCTAGAAAACAAATTAAATTCATTTGGTTTGAGACCATTTGTTGTTTTCGGTCCTGGGAGAGAAATAGGTGGTACAGCTAGCATATCAATTGCTTGCAAAGCAGTGGCGGAAGATAAGGAATATAAAATTGAATTTGGTGGAAAAGCTGGATTTGTTTATGTTGAAGATATAGCTGAAATAATTATAAAAATTTTAGAAGATTTACCAAATGGTGCAAGAGTAATGAATATAAATGGTATTACTGAGGACGTAAGTAAAATCGTTGAATTTTTAAACACCTTTACAACATTTAGGAAAATAACTTACAATAAAAAAAACCTTCCAATAGTTGGTGAGATATTAGGAAATGGTCCAGAAGAACATTTGAAAAACTTTGATTATACAGATATAAAAAATGGATTAAAAAAAACAATATCTTATTACAGGAATTTTTAAAAAGGACTTAAATTGAAAATTTTAAAATATTGTACTTTTATCCTCATTTTTTTGACTTTTAATGCATATAGTAAACCACCTTATACTGGTTTGGTATGCACTGATAAAAATAAAACAATAAAACTCGAATTTTTTTTCATGGAAAAAGGTGACAATGAGATAAGGGTTTTTAAGAGAGTTTCTGGACAATTTATGGATGTTGGACAAGTTGTAGGACAAAAACCAGGGTCTTTTTCACTTTGGGAGGATAAAAATAAACTTAAGGGATTAGATTTTGCTTGGCATCTAGATAAAATTACTGGAATTTTAAAGCCATTTATTTTGAGTTCATCATGGAAAAAAGTAACCTCTTTACCAAAGCCATTAAATTGCAGAAGTGAAAGCTTCTGGTACTAATACCTCAAAAGATTATATGAAAAATAATGTATCATTAGGAATATCGCTGATGATCTTAGCTATTTTTCTTCTTTCTATAATGGATGGGATTTCAAAATACCTCTCACAACATTATAGTGTAATTGCAATAAATATGTTTAGGTATTGGTTCTTTGGAGCTTTGTTAATTTTTTTATCATTTTCGCCAAAAGAAAAAAAAATAAAATTACCTGAAACTAAATATAAATATATTCAAATATTAAGAGGGACTATTTTGGCTATTGAAATGTGCTTTGCACATTACTGCTTTTTGAAAATTGGACTGATTGAAGCTCATGCTATCTTTGCAAGTGGTCCATTGATTGTAGCAATATTTTCACTAATCATTTTGAATGAAAAATTTGGTTGGAGGAGATGGTTAGCTATTATTGTGGGTTTCATTGGTATTTTAATAATATTAAGGCCAGGATTAAAAGTATTCGATCCTATATCTCTTATAGCAGTTGGTTGTGCAATTGCTTTTTCATTATATCAAGTTTTAACAAGATACGTATCTGATCAAGATGATTCTAATACAAGTTTTTTTTATACTGGTGTTACTGGACTTATAGTTTTGACATTAATAGGACCATTTTTTGTAACTGAAATAGTTTTCAAAGATATTTTTTTTATAATAGCTGTTTGTTGTCTTGGTGCAGCTGGACACTATTTAATGATAAAATCTTTCCAAAATGCTGAAGCTTCTATTTTACAACCATTTGTCTATTTACATTTAGTGTTTGTAAGTTTTATTGGTATTTTTATTTTTGATGAAAATATCGATTCATATATTTTAATTGGATCAATTATTGTCATAGGTGCGGGGTTATATACTTTTTGGCGTGAAAGAATCGTTGAGGAGAAAATTAGGTAGATTCTATATATAGTTATTTATATATCCAAAACAACTAAATATAGTTTTATGAATCAAGCATTTAAAAAAAAAGTAATTTTTTTATTTAAAAACTCTTGCTATTGCTTCGATTTTTATTAACACTCTTGTCTTAGAAGTTTGAATACTTTTGAATAAACTAATATTAGGGAGGAATTTCATGAAGTTCAAAACTAGTCTATTAATAGGCGCGGCTGCAGTAGCAGCTACTAGTTTACTTGCTGTAACAAGTCATGCAAAAAATCTTCGTTGGAAGATGCAAAGTACTTGGGGTAGTCAGGTAGCTATTAACGGTGAATCAGCTGTTTACTTTTCAAATAAAGTTAAANNNNTATCTGANGGTAANGTTCANTTNAGNTTCCATGAGCCTAACGCACTTGTACCTTCTTTAGAAGTATGGGATGCTGTTAAAAACGGTTCTGTAGATTCAGGTTACACAACACCAGGATATCATGCTGGTAAGATTCCAGCTGTTTCTTACTTTACAGCTGTTCCATTTGGACCAGGTGCAACAGAGTACCTAGGGTGGTTTGAGTATGGTGGCGGTAAACAATTAAAGGATGAGATCTATGGTGAATATGGTCTTTACTCTGTCAATTGTCTAGCGCATGCTCCTGAAACAGCTGGATGGTTTAGAAAGAGAATCAATTCAGTTGATGAGTTAAAAGGTATGAAGATGAGATTCTTTGGCTTAGGAGCAATGGTTATGAACAAAATTGGTGTATCAACTCAGCTTTTAGCTGGTGGAGATATCTATCCAGCTCTTGAAAAGGGTGTTATTGATGCAACTGAGTTTTCAATGCCTACACACGATTTAAGTTATGGTTTTTACCAGTTAGCTAAGTTTAACTATTTCCCAGGATGGCATCAGCAAACTTCAATTGGTGAGTTGTTGATGAATAAGAAGTCATGGGATGGTATATCAAAGTATCAACAAGAGATTATCAATACAGCATGTAGAGATACAATGTGGTGGGCTCTTGTAAGATCAGATGCAAAGCAGGTTCCTGCTATGCGTGAGCTTGAGAAAAAAGGTGTTACCTTTGTTCGTTGGAAGCAGGCAGATCTTGATAAGTTAAAAGTAGCTTGGGATGAAGTTGTAAAAGAGAAGTCAGCTTCTGATCCATTGTTTGCTAAAATTACTAAAAGTTATCAAGCTTTTAGAGATGATTACAGCATCTGGGCTAAAAACGCATACTTAAATTAATAAATTTTAATTTGATTAAAAACGCCTGCTAAGTTTAGTAGGCGTTTTTTTTTTTATCTTCTTTGCAAGATAAAATGAATATGCTATCAATTAGTCAATGTCTATAAACTGGAGGAATTTATGGAT
>NZIY01000038.1 GCA_002691795.1 SAR116 cluster bacterium | reverse complement strand
TGGAGAAATATTAAATGCCTTGAAAGCAAATATAGCTTCCACAAATGAAGGAAAAAATATAAGTAATATAAAACCATCTGATCAACAAATAAATAAATTATTAATGCATTTTCAGGCTGGACACTTAGATAAAGCTAAAAAATTAGCTGCATCCATCACTCATAAATATCCTAACGACGTATTATCCTGGAAAATATTAGGCGCAGTCTTAAGACAAACTGACAGAAAGTCTGAAGCTCTAGTTGCTAACAAGAAAGTTATCGCCTTGTCGCCAAAAGATGCTGCCGCACACTACAACTTGGGTGTTACTTTAAAAGAATTGAGAATAGTAGAAGAAGCTGAAGCAAGTTATGCAAAAGCGATAGCGCTGAAACCAGACTTTGCCGAAGCCCATTACAATTTAGGTGTTATGCTAGTAGAACTAGAAAGATATGAAGAAGCTGAAACAAGCTATGCCCAAACTATACAGTTGAAGCCTGATTTTGCAGAAGCACACAGTAATTTAGGCGATGTTTTAAATGGAATGAGAAGATTCAAAGAAGCTAAGGTAAGTTATCAAAAAGCCATAGCGTTGAAACCAGACTTTGCCGAAGCCCACTATAACTTGGGTATAGCACTCCACGAATTAGGAAGATTCGAAGAAGCTGAAGGAAGTTATTTACAAACGATAAAGTTGAAACCAGACTTTGCCGAAGCTTTTAACAACTTCGGTATTATACTCCATAAAATGGGAAGACACGAAGAGGCTGAAGTAAGATATAAACAGGCAATAAAGTTAAAACCTGATTTCGTAAAAGCCTACAATAATATGGGTACTGTTCTTCAAGCCCAAGGCAAATCCGAAGAAGCCTTAGGTGCTTTCAAACAAGCCTTAACCATCAAAGCTGATTATTCTGAGGCATATAACAACATTGGTGCCGTTCTTAATGGCCAAGGCAAACCCGAGGAAGCGTTAAAAGCCTACGAAAAAGCTTTAGAGATAAATCCAGACTTTTCAAAAGCAAGTGCTGGGATGGGCGAATGTTTGTTAAAGATTGGTAAATTTGAGGAAGGTCGATCTTTAATCCAAAAAAATGATGGAAGTATAAGTTTATAAATAACATTTATTAGAAAGGATAACCGTAAATGATGCAACGAATTGAAATTTCAAATAACTCTAGTACACCAAATTTTATTGGCTCTTGGATGCTCAAAGACACAGAGATGTGTGATGAAATAGTTAATTTTTTTGAAGCAAACCCAATAGAGCAAAGTGCTGGTGTCATAGGAGGAGGAGTTGATGAAAGTCAAAAAAAAACGACGGATATTCCTATTAAACCCAAAAATCTAGAAGAAGAAAAATATAAGATTTTCAATGATTATATAAATAATGTTGTAAATTGCTTTAATGACTACAAAGAACAATGGCCTTTCTTAAAAACAATAAAAGGTATGGAAATAGGTACTTTCAATTTACAAAAGTATTCTCCTGGGGGGCATTTCAGTGCTGTTCATACTGAAAGAGGTAGTTTCTCGACTATGCACAGAGTTTTGGCTTTCATGACTTATCTTAACGATGTTGAAGAAGGTGGAGAGACAGCGTTCCATTTTTATAATATAAATGTCAAACCGCAAAAAGGGAAAACTATAATTTGGCCTGCTGAATGGACTCATGCTCATTCAGGAGAACTCGTAAAGCAAGGATATAAGTATATTGTGACAGGTTGGATACAATTTGCTTGAAAGATAATGCATAGCATTTTTTTCTAAGAAAAAATTTAAAAACTTCTGAATTGTTATATATAACTTTTCTAGCAGAAACTTAACATTAGAATTCTTAAAAAAACTATTTATAAAAAACCGAAAAGGCTAGCCTATTAATTTAGTCATTACCACACATACATAAGATGAAATTGACGCCAAGCCGTTACGTTACTGACCAAATTCTGGCATATATATTGCTAATGATCTTATATATTTTTAATAGATTGTATTATGCCACTCTCTTCATCTCAAATTCTTAATAAAGGAAACTTAGCTTTTAAAAAAGGAAATTTAAAAAAAGCTAAACACTTTTATAATCTTATTTTAAAAACAACTCCCAATCAGTCAGATGCAAATCATAATTTAGGAGCACTAGAAACTTCACTAAATAATCACCAGCTAGCCAAAGAATTTTATAAGAAAGCTATTAATAATAACCCTAATAAAAAACAGTTTTGGATAAGTTATTTATTAAATCTTATTAAATTAGGTCAAGTGGAAGAAGCTAAATTAGTTATTGAAAAAAGTAGATCTTTTGGGTTTTCTGAAAATGATATTAATGATTTTCAAAAATTAATTTATTCTACTAACACTGTTGATGAGTTAAATTTTATTATTAAATTATTTAAAAATGGTGAATACGAAAAAGTAGAAAAACTAGCAATCAATTTCCTAAAAAATAATCCTAAAAATATTAATTATCTGAAAATTTTAGCTCAAACATACCATGATACAAATAAACTAGAATCTGCTTTGCATGTTTATAATGAAATAATTAAATTAGACCCTAAAGATATAAATGTTTTCAATAATTTAGGATTAATTTTAAGCTCAAAAAAAGATTATAAAGAGGCTGAAAAAGTTTACAGAAAAGCATACGAAATTAATCCACAAAATTCTAAATCATATTTAAATTTCTTATCAACACTTCTAAAATTGAATAAAACATCAGAGATGATAATTGAATGTAAAAAACTAATTCAATTAAATCCGAAAGATGCTGATCTACTGAATAATCTTGGTAATGCTTTTCAAAAATTGTCTAAATTTGAAGAAGCAGAAACAGCCTATTTAAAAGCAATAGAAATTAATCCTTCGTTATCCAAAGTATATTTAAATTACGGAAATTTGCTTGAGAAACTAAACAGAGACGATGTTGCTATAAAAATGTATAACAAATCTATTGAATTTGATCCCCTGCTAGTTGAGTCATATAGTAATTTAGGACATGTTTACAGAAAATTCGAACTAGAATCTCATGCTGAAGGATTATTTAATAAAGCCATTACTATAGATCCTAATTTTGCCCCAGCATATTTTAACCTAGCAAATCTATATTATGATCATAAGCAAATTGAAAAAGCAGTTTATAATTATGAAAATGCTCTAAAACTGGATGATACAATTGATCATTTAATGGGTGTAACTTTGTTCGCTCACTCAAGAATTTGTGACTGGACGGATCGTAAAGATAAAATAGATAAAATTGTAGAAAAAATTCATAATAAAGAAAAAGTTATTACTCCTTTTCCTGTAATATCTTTAATAGATGACCCCCAAATCCAAAGACAAAATACTGAAATATACTCTAAAAAATTTCCTAAAAATTTTATACCTAATAGATCACAAGCTTTTAATAATAACAAAAAAATTAAAATAGGATACTTTTCACCTGATTTTAAACAGCACCCTATAGCATATTCAGTTTCTGAATTATTCGAAACTCATAATAGAGAAGAATTTGAAATACACGCATTTTACTTTGGTAAAGAAACTCAAGATAAAGAATATTTTAGAATTAAAGAAGGAGTAGACAAATTCCATGAAATTTACAATTTTACCGATAAAGAAGTCGTATTACTAGCCAATAATGAAAAAATTGATATAGCTGTAGATTTATGTTGCTATACAGCTAGACACAGGACAAATATATTTGCAATGTCTGCTGCTCCAGTTCAGGTGCACCACTTATGGGCAGGAACGATGGGAACAGATTATTTTGATTATATAATTGCAGATAAAGCTATTATACCTGAAACACATAAAAAATATTATTGTGAAAATNTTTTATATTTACCAAGCTGGCAAGCNAATGATTCAAAAAAAGAAGTTTCAACAAAAATTATGACAAAAAAAGACTTTGGTATACCTGAAGAAACCTTTATTTTTTGTTCATTTAATAATTCATACAAAATAACGCCTGAAGCTTTTGATCTGTGGGCTCAAATATTAAATCAAGTACATAAAAGTGTTTTGTTATTGATTTCAGAAAATCAGACAACAATTCAAAATTTAAAGAATGAAATAAAATCAAGAGGGATTGATCCAGATAGATTAATTTTTGTAAATAATATGATATCTTCAGAACACTTAGCAAGATTTAAATTGATGGATCTCTCTTTAGATACCTTTCCTTTAAATGGTGGAGTTACATCAAGTGATTCACTAAGAATGGGTGTTCCTGTAGTAACATATATTGGAAATACTTTCGGAAGCAGAATTGGGGCTAGCGTTTTAACTGCTTTAAATCTAAATGAGTTAATTGCAAAAACACCTAAAGAATATATTGAAATTGCTGTAGATATCGCAAAAAATCCAAAAACTTTTAACTCTTTGAAAAAGAAACTCAAGAAAAGTTTACAAAATTCACTATTGTTCAACNCAAAATTATATTGTGAACATCTTGAAGATGCTTTCAAAAAAATATACTCAAAAAAGAATAATTAAATTAGCATGTTCNAGACANAGATTAAGAGAGTTTAATGGAACTAACGATTGAACAAGCACTGCAGCAAGGCATTGCCGCACACAAAGAGGGCAAGCTTCAAGATGCTGAACGTTTATATCGGGCTATCTTACAGTGCCATCCCACACACCATGATGCTAACCATAATCTAGGCTTATTAGCAGTATCAGTGAATAAAACCGATGCAGCACTACCATTATTTAAAACTGCTCTCGAAGCCAATCCAAAGACAGAACAGTTTTGGCTAAGTTATATTGACACCCTCATAAAAGAACACCAGTTTGAGAATGCTAAGCAAGTCCTCGTGCAGGCAAAAAAGCGTGGTTTGTGTGGAGAGAAATTAAATAATCTCGAGGCACAACTAGCTCCTAAAATTCAAATAGAAAATGTTAATAATACAAGCCCATCTCAGCAANTACTCAATAGCCTTATAGGACATTATCAAAANAGGCAATTTAGTAACGCAGAAAATCTGGCTGTGCACATCACTCAAGATTTTCCTAACCATCAATTTGCTTGGAAAGTTTTAGCTGCAGTATTAGGAGCAACAGGCAGAAAATCTGAGGCCGTGGAAGCTAACCAGAAAGCAGTCACTTTATCTCCTCTAGATNCTGAAGCCCATAGCAACTTTGGCGTTTTGCTTCAAGAACTAGGCAGATTAGACGAAGCTGAAGCAAGCTGTAGGCAAGCTATAGCGTTGAAGCCTGACTATGCCGAAGCCCACTATAACTTGGGTAACGTGCTTAAAGAACTGGGAAAACTAGACGAATCTGAAGCAAGCTATAACCAAGCGATAGCGTTAAAGCCAGAATTTGCGGAAGCGATGTTAAATTTATCATTTACTCAAAGTTATATGAATCATTTAGAAGCAGAAATTGTTTCATTGCAAAATGTATTAAAAATAGATTCTGATGATTATGGCTTGAGGGCTAGTGTGAACTTGGCTATCTGCAAATTTTTAGAAGGAGATTTTACAGAAAGTAAAAAACATCTTTTGGCGGCTACTAAAATACAAGATAAATCATCCTCAGAATCTAAAAATGAAAGAGTATATTGGAGATATTTNTCAAATATTTTGAAATGGCATAAAAANAAATATCTNGGCGTTAAGAAAGGAAAAAACGATAAGAATCTTTATGTCGTTGGAGAAAGTCATTCCTTAACTAGTCATAATTTATGTATTCAAAATTCAGGGGTCAATTTTTTCTGCAGTGCTAAGTTGATTAAGGGCTGCAAGCAATGGCATTTAGGCAATGCTTTTAGAAATCAATATAAACATCAATTTGAGACTATTTTTTTCGCCCTTCCTAAACATAGNAATNTTTTATTAGCAATCGGAGAGATAGATTGTAGATTAGATACTGGAATTATTACACATAAAAGGAAATTTCCAGAAAAGCAAATAAATGAAATTATTTCAAACACGATAAAAAATTATCTCAACTACATTGTAAATAATAATTCTGATTGTCAGCACAATGTTACTATTCAAGGGGTGCCATGCCCAAATCTCGATATTAGAAATCACTCGAAAAAGGATATTAGGCAATTAGGCAAGGTAATTAAAATATTTAATTATGAATTAAAAATGCAATCTAAAGAAAAGGGGTTTGGATTTTTAGACACATATCAACTAACTAATAAAGGGGATGGAATGTCTAATGGTTCTTGGCATGCCGATGATTATCATCTTTCTCCTGAAGGTATCCAGGAAGCCTGGCGGCGACATGATTCCGAGAAGTCATTATAAGTACTATATCAAAAACAATAATTAATATAAAAATTTTTTATTCATTTTGTGCTAATTGTTTTCTGACTTAAAGCACGTTTAAATTGATAAAAAAATTTATATTTTGGTATCTTTTTTGCAAATCAGATTACAACTTATAAATTAATTATTTAAATGAAATGAACCCCTCAACTAAAGAAATTTTAAACGAAGGCATAAAAGCGCAACAAGAAGGAAATTTTAAAAAAGCTAAATACTTTTATAATGTGATTTTAGAACAAACACCCGACCATTCAGATGCTAATCATAATCTTGGCGTATTAGAAACATCTTTAAACAACCATTTATTAGCTAAAAAGTTTTTTGAACATGCGTTAAAAAGTAATCCTAAAATAAAACAATTTTGGATAAGTTATATTGCTAATCTTATTAATTTAGAAGATATAAGAAACGCAGAAACAATTTTAGACAAAGGTAAGTCACTTGGTTTATCTCAAAATGAGATAGATTTTTTTTACTATGAGATAAAAAAAATTGGAGGAAAAGATAAATTAAATGAGTTAATCAAACTTTTCAGAAACTCCGAATATGGAAAAGTTGAAAAGTTAGCACTTTCTATGTTAAATGAAAATCCTAACGATGTTAATTGTCTTAAAATTCTTGGTACATGCTATCACAAATTAAATAGATTAGATCATGCACTCTCTATATATGATAGATTAATTATTTTAGATACCCAAAATATTGAAGTACTAAATAATATAGGTTTAATTTATCAGGTTAAAGAAGATTTTGAAAAAGCTAAGAACACTTATAAAAAATCCTCTGAAATTAACCCACATCATTCTCAATCATATTTAAATCTATTATACATTTTAAAAAAAATGAAAAAAATAGATGAAATGATTTTGGAATGCAAAAAATTTATACGATTAAATCCTCATGATGCAAATTTACTTAATAATTTTGCAAATGGTTTGCAAGAATTGCATAAATATCAAGAAGCTGAGGCAATCTATAAAAAAGCATTAAACTTAGACCCAAATTTATCCGATATTTATGTAAATTATGGCAATTTACTTCAACAACTTGAACGAAATGATGAAGCTCAAGAAAAATTTACAAAAGCCATCAAAATTAATCCACATCATATATTAGCTTACAACAATTTAGGAAATGTTTATAGAAAACTTTGTCAGCCTGAAAAAGCACAAGAAGCGTTTGAAACAGTTATAAAACTGGACCCAAAATTCGCTGCGGCATACTGTAATTTAGGTCATTTGTTTTATAGTAACAATCAATATGAAATAGCAATCCAAAATTATAATAAAGCTTTAAATATTAATGATAAATTTGAAAATTTAACAGGTGCATTATTATTTTCTCAAGCTAAATTATGTGATTGGACTGATCGTGCGATAAATATCAAAAAAATGATGATTCAAATAAAAAGGGGTGAACAGGCTAGTGTACCCTTTAACTTATTTCCACTTATAGACGAACCAGAGATTAAAAAACAAGTGGCCAAACTATATTCAAAAAAATTCAAAAAAAATTTCATTTTTAAGAGAACAAAAGTGTTTGATGAAAATAAAAAAATTAAAATTGGATATTTTTCACCTGATTTTAAAGCCCATCCAATTGGGTATTCAGTATGCGAATTATTTGAGTTGTATAATAGAGATAAGTTTGAAATACAAGCTTTTTACTATGGTGAAAAAACACAAGATGAAACATATCTTAGAATAAAAAAAGGTGTAGATCAATTTCATGAAGTAAAAAATCTTTCTGATAAAGAAATAGTTTCACTTTCAAACAAACATGAGATTGATATTGCTATAGACTTATGTTGTTATACTGGACCACACCGTACTAATATTTTTGCGATGTCTGCAGCTCCAATTCAAATGACTCACTTATATGCTGGCTCAATGGGGTCAGATTATTTTGATTATATAATTGCTGATAAAACTCTCATTCCTGAAACACATAAAAAATATTATTGTGAAGACGTTTTATATTTACCAAGTTGGCAAGCTAATGAATCAATAAAGGAAGTTTCAAAAAAAAATGTGTCAAAAAAAGACTTTGGCATACCTGAAGAAAAATTTATTTTTTGTTGCTTTAATAATTTCTACAAATTGTCCCCAGAAATGTTTGACCTTTGGTCTGAAATTTTAGATAAAGTTGATGAAAGTATTTTAATTTTACCTTCGGGGTTGGATGCTGCAAAACAAAACTTAAAAAAAGAAATTAAATTAAGAGGCATTGATCCAAATCGACTCGTTTTTCTTGATTATGTTCAAACCCCACAACATCTTGCAAGATTAAAGTTAATGGATTTATCTTTAGATACTTTTCCATTTACTGGAGGTGTTACAACCAGTGATGCAGTTAGGATGGGCCTTCCAGTAGTTACATGCCTTGGAAATAGTTTTGGGAGCAGAGTGTCAGGAAGTGTTCTTAAAGCTCTTAACATGGACGAACTTATTGCAAAATCGAAAAAGGAATACGTCAATATCGCAATTGAACTAGCCAATAATAAAAATAAATTAAAAAAGATTAAAAATAAATTAAAACAAAACTTACCAGGCTCATTATTATTTGATACAAAATCATATTGTTATCATTTAGAAGAAGCTTTTTTAAAAGTGTTAAAGAAAAATAAATAGAAAAATATTGATTAAAAATAATAAGTTTTTTTTATTTTTGCTCATTTTTTATAAATCGAACATTCTCAAAATATAAAGTACCCGTTTCATCTTTAATAAAAGCATTAGGGTAAGGCTCAGTTCTGCATCTTATTAAGTTATATAAATTTTCACAGGAAGTTTTATTAATCAATTTATCCGACAAATTACTATCTTCTGGTTTTAATCTTTTGTAATTTTGAATGTTCTTATTATTTTGACTAATTTCATTTATATTTGGAAATTTACTAAAAAAATCCTCAAGCAAATGTATTGAAGCATTATAAATTGATTTAAAGATTTCTTTTATATTTCCATCTAAATCAAGATGTGTTTTACCCAATATAGGACCTTTGTCGATATCTTGAGAAATTTTAAATAAAGTGCATTTAGATGACGAGATCCCATCTATTATTTGATTTTGTATTGGGGAACCTCCAGAATACTCTGGTAAATCTGACGGGTGAATACCAATAACATAAAAATTATTTACAATTTCTTTTTTTAAGATCCAACTCCAACCTAATAAAACAATTATGATTGGTTTATGTTTTATT
>NZIY01000037.1 GCA_002691795.1 SAR116 cluster bacterium | reverse complement strand
GGTCCTGGTCCACCTGGTCCACCGTCCATAGGTCCTGGTCCACCTGGTCCACCGTCCATAGGTCCTGGTCCACCTGGTTCACCGTCCATAGGTCCTGGTCCACCTGGTTCACCGTCCATAGGTCCTGGTCCAGCTGGTCCACCGTCCATAGGTCCTGGTTCTCCGATATCAAAGCCTGCATCAGTCATCATTCCTTCTGCAGCATTTCCACCAGCGTCCATAGCTGATCCAAATGCTTCTTCTGGAGATGATCCATTAGCTAATGCATCGTTAAAAGTTTCTTGTGCTGCATTCATTCCAGCCTCTAACATTTCTGGTGGCATCCCAAAATCAGTAGCTGCAGTTTCAACAGCATTTCCAGCTGCTTCACCTGCTTCCTGAGGTGATGCTCCATTGGCTATAGCGTCATTAAATGCATCTAGGCCAATAGCATCAAAATCAGGCATTCCATCGCCAAAAGCTTCTGATCCAGCATCCATACCAGAATTCATTGCACCTTCCATACAATCACCTGGCGGCATACCTGCATCCATGTTTGCTTGAAATGAATCCATTCCAGCGTTCATGGCGGTTTCTATCATTTCTGGTGGAAAGCCAGCTTCAGAGGCTGCTGCAGAAGCTGCATTTCCAGCAGCCTGTGCTGCAGCTCCTGGATCCATACCATTTGCTATAGCGTCATTGAAGGCGTCCATACCTATGTTCATAAAATTGTCCATATATATCTCCCTTTGCTAATCATTAAGTTTAATAGTAAAACTATGAACCATAATTACTAAAAAAACAAATCAGTATTATATTAGAGTAATATTTTAATTGTGTAAGTGATAAAGAATACATGATTTAGTAAATAAAAATATAAAAATATCAATTAGTTAAGCTGATTAATATAATATTTTTAGTTAAAGTTTTAAAAGTAATATTTTCGTGACAGTTCAGGACGGATTCTGTTTTAATCAATTATATGGCTCCCCGGGAGGGATTCGAACCCCCGACCGATCGGTTAACAGCCGATTGCTCTACCACTGAGCTACCGAGGAACTGTAATATTAAAATACACAAAAAATAACATATGTATATAAAAAATTTTATAGTAATAAAATTTTGTGAGCTAGTAAATTTAAATGTTTTTTAGAGACTGTTTTAAGGTTATAATTTTTAAAAATTTGATGATTTTTTTTATTATAATTTAATGAATAAGAAGGATCATAGTGATTCTCAAGTAAACTTTTTGTTAATAATTCCCAATTTTTTTCTTCAATGTAATGTTTTATTTCAGTCATAATATTATTGTTTATTCTATTTTTTAATCCGTTCAGAAAAGGATCAAAAAAATTTTTATCAAATTGAACATATTTATAATCATTTATTAAAAAATTAATTCTACTATCTAAGGGCGCATCAATGTTAATTTTTTTTGCTAGTAGCATTTTATTCCATAGTGCCTTGGGTATATGCAGATTACCAATTTTACTACTTTCTGCTTCAATAAAAACTTTTTTTCTAAAATTTAAATTACACAAACAATTAAATAGTTGACTTTCAAAGAACTTTTGTGACGGTTGAGGTTTTTTTAAGTTTTTGCCTAACAATGAACCTTTATGATTTGCAATTTTTTCAAGATCAATAATTTGCCCACCAATTTTACTAATTTCATGAAGTAATTTAGTTTTGCCTGTTCCAGTTTTTCCTGAAATTAAAATTAATTTTAATTTTGAACTCAATTTTTCTATTTGTTTTATTACATCATGCCTATAATATTTATATCCTCCAAGAAGTTGTGTTGATCTCCAACCAATTTCATTCATTACAACGCATAAAGCTCTAGATCTTTGTCCTCCTCTCCAACAATATACTAGTGGTCTCCATGAACCCGGTTTCTTAGAAAATTTCTTAGTTATTAATCTTGAGATATTTCTAGATATTATTGATGAACCAATAATTCTTGCTTGAAATGGTGAATCTTTTTTATAAATAGTTCCAACTAATTCTCTTTCATAATCTGAGAGTACAGGATAGTTAAGAGAACCTATTATATGGTCTTCTTTAAATTCTGAAGGTGTCCTAACATCAATAATATTATCGAACTTAGAATTGTCCCAATGAACACTTTGAATAATTTTACTCATTAAACAAACTTAATTTTAAAATGTGAATTATCAACAAAACCTATTTCTTGAAATGGAATTTTATTTTTGTTTAGTATATTTGAAGTGTTTTCAGACAATTTTTTTGATACAATAAATGCAATTCCACCTACAGTTTGTGGGTCAAAAAAAACTTGATTGATTATTTCTGTTTTTTTAAATTCAACTAAATTTTTTGCATAATTAAAATTTTGTTCATAAAGAGATGATTTAATATTATTGTTTATGCATTCTTGAACTCCATTAAAAATTGAAATTTTATCTTTAAAAATTGTTATTCCGTTAATGGTTTTATTTCTATTTTTAAGGTTTAACAAATGATTGCATAATCCATATCCAGTAATATCTGTTGCGTCTAAGGGTTTAATTTTAGCAAAAAGTTTTCCAATCTTTTCATTTCCTTTGATTAGGTTTGGCATTACCTCGTCAAGGTAACTACTGTTTAAAATATTTGACTGAATTCCAGCAAATATTAATCCAACACCAATCTTACCAGTTAAAAATATTTTATCTTGGTCATTTATCATTTTTTTTTCTTTATTGAATTTTTTTCCAATGACAGAAAAACCTACAACTGGATTATCATCTTCTCCAAGCATTGTATGACCACCTAATAATTTACAATTATTCTTATTTAAGACAAATTTAGCTCCTAAATAAACTTGTTTTATATCTTCCGAATGAAGTTTTTGAGAACATTTTGGTAATTGTAAAATAATTGATGCTGAAACAGGATTAGATAAAGCGGCATATATATCACTAAGTGCATGGTTTGCAGCAATTTTGCCTAATAGATAAGGGTCATTTATTAAAGAATTAATCATGTCTACAGACTGGACAAAATAGCTACCTCTATCTATATCATGAGCATCTTTAGATGGATTTATTATATCATTTGGAAGAGCTTCTTTTAATGCAGATAAATTCACTTTTGCAGCACAACCTCTGCAGTCCATATCAAACTGGTTGTAGGAAATTTGATTGTAAATCTGAAATTTTTTTATAAATTTTAAATCTATTAAATTTTTAAGTTTTAATGCAATTTTTGAAATTAAGAAAAAATTAAATTTATGAGCTAGTGCTTTTTCATTTGAAAGACCAATTAGCGAGAGATAAGATTTTTGAGGTTTATAATCAATTAATTTTTTATTTTGAATAAAGTTCCTAATATTTTTTTCTAATATTAAGCTTGATTTTACTGCATATACACCTGATTTGTTAAGTTTTTTGTCAGAAAAATTTATTATATCACCAGATGCAAAAACATTATTGAAATTAGTTTGCAATTTTTTGTTGGTTTGAATAAATCCATTTTTTGAGAGTTTTAAATCTGTTTTTTTTAGCCAAGAGGGACTAATTCCATTTGTAGCTAAGATAGCCTTATCAATATAAACTTTTGTTTTTGATACTGTATAAATTGAATTTTTTGTAATTTGTTTAACTCTGCTTTTTTCAACAACATTTATGTCTGAAAATTTTAATATTTTTAATACTTTGATTTTTGCGCTTAATGGAAAATTATTTAGAATGCCTTTTTCACTACAAAATAAGTAAATTTTACTATTAACAAACCTTTTTTTAAAGCAAGAGCTACCTCAACACCTGCTGGACCAGCGCCAATTATACCAATTGTTTTATTTTCAAGTTTATTAGTTAATTCTGAATAATTTATTTTTGATATAGGTTTTAATGTGAGGGCGTATTTTTCAGCTCCTATTATTTTAGTTTTATCATTAACAATACCAATATTTATTGATAAAAAATCATAATGAATTGGGGGACGGTTCTCTAATTCTATTAATTGTTTTTTACCTTGAATTCCTTTGACAGTACTTTTAATAAATCTAAAGTTACCAATTGAAGAAAATTTATATAAATCAATTAATATCTCATCTAATGTAAATCTGTTTTCAATAAAACCTGGAAGCATTCCAGAGTATGGTGTTTGATATACATCTGAAATAAGTGTAATTCTGAGACCTTTAATCGGGTTCAATATAAATGCCTTTAAAACACTTAAATGAGAATGACCACCGCCAATTAAAATAAGATCATTTTCTATTATTGCTTTATTTTTGTTATCCATAATAAATTTTCTGGAGGCCCGAAGCGGAATCGAACCGCTGTTAACGGCTTTGCAGGCCGCTGCATCACCACTCTGCCATCGGGCCTTGATATCTTATAAATGAATTTTTTTTATTTAACAAGAATGACTTTTTATAAATTATTACAAATATTAACATATCTCTTTAAATCATATGCATTTTGCTATATTTAATTATTTGAGGACATTTATATGGATTATGATTTTCAAAGAAAAAATATGGTTGATTGTCAACTAAAGCCAAACAAAGTTGTTGATGAGAAAATAATTGAAGCTTTTTTAAATGTTCCTAGAGAGATATTCGTTAACAAAAATAAAATAAGTCAATCTTACATTGATGATACCTTAAATTTAAATAAAAACAGATATTTAATTAACCCAATGATTATTGCAAAAATGATACAAGCTTTAAATATAAAAGAAAATCACACAATATTGACGCTTGGTAGTGGTATTGGTTATACGTCTATAATTTTATCTCATCTATGCAATACTGTAATAGGAATAGAATCTATAAAAAGTTTTTATGATTTTTCATCTGATATCCTTGCTCAACTTGATGTTAACAATGTAGTCATAATTAAGGAAAAGATTGAAAATGGTTACCCTGATCAACAACCATATGATAGTATAATTATTGAAGGTGGAGTAAATAAGGTTCCGCTAGAAATACTTAACCAATTGTCTGAAAATGGAAGTTTAGTTGCTATCGAGATTGATAAAAATAATATAGGTAAAGCTGTTCTTTATAATAATCATAAAAGTGGTTTAATCAAAAATTATTTATTTGACGCTTATATACCTTTATTTGATGGATTTAAGAATAAAGTTTTATTTGAGCTGTAAATGTTAAGGGGAACAAATATATGAAAAAAAGTTTAATTATTTTAATTTTATTTTTAAATTTTCCAGCTTTTTCAAGTGATTTTACATTTAAAGACGCTTTTGCTTCTGCATTGAAAAGAAGTTTTGAAGTCAAAAAAAATAATTTTATTCTAGACTCAAAAAAGAAGCTTTTACTTAATTCTTATTCAAATAAAGATTGGACAGCAAATTTTACAAGTACTTTTACTTTTGACAACAAAAAAGTTGACAATATTGGCGATTTTCAAGACCAAAATAGTAACCTAAACTCTATAGTTATTAATAAAAAAATATTTGATTTTGGTGTAACTGAAAATGCAAATGATATTGCAAAAAATAACTTAAAAATTTCAAAGAACGAGCTTATGATTATTAAGCAAAATTTGTTTATTGAAGTTCTCTCAAGTTATTTAGANGTTTACAATTCTAACAAAATTATTAATCTAAGAAAATCNAGTGTCAAAAGATTTAAGAAGCTTGTTGATGCNTCTAAATTAAAGCTTTCNGCNGGTACAATTACNCCAACAACTGTNTCTGAAGCTNTTGCAAGATTAGCTCGATCTGAATATGAATTAGCTTTGAGTAGAAGTGAAGAAATTAATTTTAAAAATAAATTTAAAAGTTTAGTTGGCTTAGATGTTGAATTATCAAGACTTAGATTGCCCTCTTTTGAACATGGTTTACCTAAAAGTATAGTTTTAGCCTTGGAAAGTTCAATTAGTAAAAGNTTGAAGTTAATTAATATTAGTTTGGAAAAACAAAACGCTATTTTGAGTAAAAAGAAGCAAGTNTTAAATAATTATCCATCCTTAGACTTCAAATTTAATTTAAAAAGTAATGAATCTAATGTGGATAGTAGTACTAGCGATTATAGNAGNTATGGCTCAGTATTTACTTTTACAACTCCGTTGTTTACAAATAATTCTGAAAAACANTTTATACTGAGTTTAGAAGACAATATTAATAGTTTATTAGAGCAGGAAAAAGAAACAAAAAGACTTGTTAAANTAAATACTGTTTCATTATATAANAANATTAAAAACTCTNAGATTAATGTTAATGCTGCATATAAAGAATATAATGCTGCAAAATTAGCACTAAATGGTATTAAAAAAGAAGAAGAGTTTGGTTTAAGAACTTTGCTAGATGTTTTAGATAGTGAAGTTGATGTAATGGACGCAGAAGTTAAGGTTTTAAAAAGTAAATCAGATCAAGTTTTGAGTAAATACAAACTTTTAATTGATATAGGTAAATTTAAAATCTAAATTGTTTCGATGTCTTCATTAAATCACAAAGATTACGAAAAAAAATGGTATGATCGCTGGGTAAGTACTAATTCATTTTCATCTAATATCAAAAGCAAAGATAATCCTTACACCATAATGATGCCTCCTCCAAATGTAACAGGCTCATTGCATATTGGTCATGCATTAACCTTTACTTTGCAAGATGTTTTGACCAGGTATCATCGAATGCAGGGTTTGGATGTGCTTTGGCAACCTGGAACTGATCATGCAGGAATAGCAACGCAAATGGTTGTTGAAAGACAACTTAATGATAAAGGTATTGATAGAAGGGTAATTGGTAGAGAAGCTTTTTTAGAAAAAGTATGGGAATGGAAAAAACTTTCTGGAGGACAAATCACAAATCAGCTTAAAGCGCTAGGTGCTTCTCCTGATTGGGATAAAGAAAGATTCACCATGGATGATGGTTTATCTATTGCTGTAAAGAAAGTTTTTGTAAAATTATTTAAAGATGGACTGATTTATAAAGATAAAAGACTTATAAATTGGGATACTAAATTATTGACTGCTATTTCTGATTTAGAAGTTGAACAAAAAGAAATGGAAAGTCAATTTTGGTATATAAAATATCCTTTAGAAGACAATTCTGGACACGTAATTGTTGCAACAACAAGGCCAGAAACAATGTTTGGAGATGTGGCAGTCTCAGTAAACCCAGGTGATGATAGATATTTTAAGCTAATAGGAAAACATTTAATTTTACCAATCTCAAATAGAAAAATTCCAATTATTTCAGATAATTACACTGATAAAGAAAAAGGAACTGGTGCAGTCAAAATTACCCCTGCACATGATTTTAATGATTTTGAAGTTGGCAAGAGAAATGATTTAGAAAGCATAAATATTTTTGATCAGCATGGTTGTTTAAACCAAAATGTACCTCAAACATTTCAGGGGTTAGATAGATTTATAGCAAGAAAAAAAATTGTTAGTTTATTAAAAGAAATAAATTTAATCGAAAAAGTTGAAACTATAATAAATGTCGTTCCTCATGGTGATAGATCTGGAACTGTGATTGAGCCTTGGCTTATGGATCAATGGTATGTTAACGCAGAAGTTTTAGCAAAACCAGCTATAAACTCAGTTAAATCTGGTGAAACAAAATTTGTTCCAAAAAACTGGTCAAATACCTTTTTTGATTGGATGGAAAACATTCAGCCTTGGTGTATTTCTAGACAACTTTGGTGGGGACATAGAATACCAGCTTGGTATAGTCCAGACGGAAAAGTATTTGTTGCAGAATGTCTTGATGATGCAAAAAAAGAGGCATTTCTANTTTATGGTAAAAATGTAGACCTAACTCAAGACGAAGACGTTTTAGACACTTGGTTTTCCTCNGCACTATGGCCATTTTCGACTTTAGAATGGCCTNATGAAAGTAAATTACTNAAAAAGTATTACCCATCNAATGTTTTAGTAACTGGTTTTGATATAATATTTTTTTGGGTTGCAAGGATGATGATGATGGGAATACATTTTATGGATGGAGTTTCTCCGTTTAAAGAAGTTTATATACATGCACTTGTAAGAGATGAAAAAGGTCAAAAAATGTCTAAATCTAAAGGTAATGTTATGGACCCTCTAGATCTTCTTGAAAAATACAGTGCTGATTCATTGAGGTTTACATTATGTGCCATGGCTGCTCAGGGAAGGGATATNAAACTTTCTGAAGAAAGGATTACTGGATACAGAAACTTTTCAACAAAAATNATAAATGCATGTAAATTCTTAAATATAAATGACTGTTATAATTATACTGAAATAGAAGTTAGTAAAATTAAAATGCCAATAAATTTGTGGATTNTGCACAAGCTAATTAGTACAAAAATAAATATTGATGCTTCTATAAAAAATTATAAATTTAATGAATATTCTGACGCAATTTATAAATTTATTTGGAGAGATTATTGTGACTGGTATTTAGAGTTTATGAAACCAGTTTTAAATTCAAAATCATTAGAAGAAATTATTGAAGTAAAAGCTATATCCTCTTTTGTAATGAAATCAATATTGAAATTACTTCATCCAATTAAACCTTTCTTAACAGAAGAGTTAAATTNACATTTTTTTAAAGATAGAAATATGTTGATAACTTCTTCATGGCCAAAATTATTTAAAATTAATAACATTGACTTGTCTGTAGAGCATTTGATTAANATTATTACTGAATTAAGAGCATACCGTGTTAAAAATAAAATTTCTTTTAAAGATAAAATTTCNATTCATTTAAAGTCAAATATCATTTCTGATATTGAACTTATAAAGAAAAATGAAAATATTTTAAAATATATTGGNAGGTTAGATAAGGTTTTTTATCTTCAAAAAGAAAATTTTTTACCTGAAGATCTAGATTTCATACAATCAGAAACNTTAATAATTGGANTTGAAAAAAAATCAGGAACACTTAACAAGAACCAATTAGAAAGATTGTTAGAACAAAAAAACAAAACTGAAAATGAATTAAATAAAGTTAATAATATTTTATCAAATAAATCTTTTTTAAATCAAGCACCTGAAGAGGTTGTTTTAAAAAATGAAAAATTAAAAAAACAACTTTTAATTAAAATTAAAGAAATTAATGATATATTGTTATTGTAACATTTGGAGTAATCAATGAAAAAAAATAAAACCGTTTTAATTGATAATAACCCTGGAAGAAATGCTCAAACTTTTGGTATTGCAAGAGAATTAGGTACTAATCTTGATTATATTCATAATCCATCTGTAGGTGTAATAGGAAATGGTGGAGACTCTCAATGCTATTTAGGTGTAAAATTAAAAGTTGATACAATTCATAATGCTCTTAAAGAAAAAATAGAACAAAAAAATAGTAATTTTAAAATGAGACTTGTTGCTCCTGAATTTACAATCGCTACGTCAGATGGAATGAGAAATGGTACTAGAGAAATGAGATATTCTCTTATCGGAAGAGAAGTAACTAATGATGCAATTTGTGAACATCTTAGCGCATCAGGTTTAGAAGGAACCATAGCAGTTGTTGCTTGTGACAAACCACCTGTGGGAACTTTNTCAGCATTATTAGAGCATAATAGACCGGCAATAATAATGTCAGATGGTACTATTAGACCAGGTGTTGATTCAATTACTAAAGAGCCTTTAGATATAATNTCAAGCTTTCAATTAGCCGGTAGTAATGATGACGATTTAAAATGTAGAATAGCCAAAGAATCTTGCCCAGGGTATGGAAGTTGNGGTGGAATGTTTACTTANAATACAATGCAAACATTTATAGCTGTTGTAGGTATGCAACCTTTACATATGGTTTCACCCGCATCTAATGATCCTATTAGATTAAATCTCTTTCCTAATGAATTGGTTAATTATCTNGTTAANATGATAGATAAGGATATAAAGCCAAGAGATTTGGTTAATAGAGATTCTATAAGAAATGCAATGATTGTATCTATGGCAGTTGGTGGTTCTACAAATGTATTACTTCATGCACCTGAAATAGCAAGAGCTGCAGGTTATTCCAATTTTGAAAAAGATATCATGGAGATGGAAGAATTTAATGAATTATCTCAAAACATAGTTCCAGTTATTATTGATGCAAGACCTTTTGGAAAATATTCAATGGTCGACATAGATAAAAAAGGTGGAATTCAAGTGATCATAAAAAACTTAATGGATGCAGGGTTGTTAAATGGAAATACTTTAACTTGTACTGGAGAAACCCTAAAAGATCAAATTTTAAGATTAAAACCTAAAGAGCCAGATAATGAAGTAATTTATCATGTTAAAGACCCATTTAAAAAGACAGGTGGATTAAGGCTTTTAGGTGGAAATTTATCACCGGAAAAAACTGCAATATTAAAATTAGCAGGTGTTGAAAGGGGACTTGAAGATAATATATTTAAAGGTAAGGCAAGAATTTTTAATGGTGAAAAAAAATTATTAGAAAAACTTGATTTGAACCCTGATTATTTTAATGATTTAGATATGATTATAGTAAGATATGAAGGCCCTACAGGAGCACCAGGAATGCCTGAAATGCTTGACCCAACCTCAAGAATAACAACACTATGTAGAGAAAGAAATATTACTTTAGCACTTATGACAGATGCAAGGTTTTCTGGAGGTTCTGTGGGGTTAGTTATTGGTCACGTTGGACCTGAGGCAGCTTTAGGTGGACCAATCGCACTTGTTGAAGAGGGAGATACAATAGAAGCAAATCTCAATACAAATGAACTTAATTGCATTGAGCTTAAAGATAAAGAAGTATTATTAGCCAGACAAAAAAAATGGAAAAAAGAAGTAAATGATAATGGTGGAATACACCCTTTAGTTGGAGATGTTGATACACGTCTTTTAGCCAGAATGAGGAACCTGGCTGTTTCAGCTGTTTACGGTGCTGGAATGCACCCTAATGGTAAAGTTTGGGTTCATGATCCTAGAGATGTTGATGGCAAAGTATTTAATCCCAAAAATAATTATTTAGATTAAGTTATTCTAAATTAATCCATACTGGTGTATGGTCACTAGGCTTGTTTTGTCCTCTCACATCTTTATGAATGCCTGCGGTTTTGAGTTTATCAGCCANCTCAGAAGATAATAAGATTAAATCTATTCTTATACCATTATCTTTCTGCCAAGCTCCTGCTTGATAATCCCAAAAGCTATAAGCTTTACTTTTTCCATTGACAAGTCTGAATGAATCAAAAAAACCTAAGTTTAAAATTTGTCTTAATTTTTTCCTAACCTCTATGTTATATAAGGCATCATCTAACCAATCTTCTGTATTGTAACAATCTTGATATGTTTGAATTACATTGAAGTCACCTCCAATTATTATTTTANNATTTTTTTTNATTAGCGAATTGCAATATATATAAAAATTTTCNAACCAATTTAATTTATAAGTATATTTTTCTGTATTTATTGGATTTCCATTTGGTACATANACNCAAATNACTTTATAGTNTAAAATATCTACTTCAAGAAACCTTGCTTGATCATCTTTAAAAAAACTTAACTTTGGAGATTCAATTTTAAATTTACTTAATATCGCAACTCCATTATATGATTTTTGACAATTTGCATNNACATAATAACCTAGATCTTCAAAAACATGATATGGAAAATTTTCATCTACTGATTTTGTTTCTTGTAATAAAACAATATCCATAGGATATTTATCAAGATAATCTAGTAAGTTCTTAGTTCTTGCATTGATTGAGTTNACATTAAAACTTGATATATACATTTAGAATTAAATGGAAAAACTTGTTCCACAACCGCAATTTGCTGTGGAATTAGGATTGTCAATTTTAAAAAAAGAACCACCTAATTCTTCAATAAAATCTAAACTTCCTTTATTAATAAATTCTATTGATGTTTTATCAATTAGATATTTTATGTCATGCTCAGTAAAAGNAATATCATCAACATTAATTTTATCTGTAAAAGAAAAGTCATATTGAAAACCAGAGCATCCTCCACCTAAAACAGAAATTCTAAAAAAAGATGTGTGATTTTCTTTTTTAAGTAATTTTTTGATTTGAATAGCTGCATTTTTTGTTAGTTTAAAATTATTCATATATCATTATAATTAATAGATTAATGTCTTTGAAACAAGTTAAAACTAGAATATTTTAATGCTAAAAAGATTTGAAAATAGAAAATTATCTAAAATTGCATCACATAGTGATTNTAGTAAAGGCAGACAATTTAAAGATGCTGANCTTCAATTTAATAGAACTGAATTTCAAAGAGATAGAGATAGAATAATATATAGTGATGCTTTTAAGAGACTAAAACACAAAACTCAAGTATTTTTAAATGCTAAAAATGATCATGTAAGAACTAGACTTACACACACGCTTGAAGTTGCTCAANTGGCAAGATCAGTTTCCAGATATTTAAGTNTAAATGATGATTTGGCTGAAGCGATTGCGTTATCACATGATTTAGGCCATCCTCCATTTGGTCATGCAGGCGAAGANATTTTATTTGANTTAATGAAAGATTATGGTGGTTTTAATCATAATTTACATACTTTAAAAATTGTNACAAAAATTGAAAAAAAATATTTAAATTTTGATGGATTGAACCTTACTTTTGAAACTCTTGAGGGAATAATAAAGCATAATGGTCCATTGAAATTAAATTCCGAAGTACCAGGTTTAGTAAAAACATTAGATCATGAGATGAATTTTGATATTAAAAATTACCCATCATTAGAAGGTCAAATTGCAAATATTTGTGATGATATAGCNTATGTTTCTCATGATTTAGAAGATGGATTAAGATCAGAAATTATCAAAATACAAGATTTAAAAAATATTCCTGTAATAAGTGAAATAGTAAGTAATTTTAATAAAAATAAAATCAAAAACGATAAACTTTTAATACATTATTTAACAAATAATTTATCAAATTTCTTCATAAGTGATTTAGTTGATAATTCAATTAAAATTATTGATAGAAATAATTTTAAAAATATTGATGATGCCAAAAAATATGGTAAACAAATAATTAAAATGAATGATAATACATATAATATACTTTTATTAATTAAAAAATTTCTGTTTAAAAACATGTATCAAAATAATAAGATTTTATTACAATATTCAAAAATTGACACAGAAATAAAATCAATGTTTGATTTTTATTCAAATAACCCATCACAACTACCATTAAAATGGCAAAGTATTGAATATCAAAATTCTTTTCAAATTTCTGACTTCATAATAGCAGAAGATGTATGTAATTATATAGCAAGCATGACTGATAGTTATTTTGAAATGAAATTAATCGATTTAAATTTAAAATAAATTATGAATATATTTAACAATTATTTAAAGACTATTAATGAAGTTGTAGCACTTTTGATAAAAGAAAATAATNTAATTTTAAAAAATGATTATACATTTGACAAAGTTGTTTTAGAGATTCCAAAAGATAAAAATCATGGTGATATATCAACAAATGCGGCTTTGGTTTTAACACCAATTTTTAAATTAAGCCCTTTAAATATTGCAAAGCAATTAAAATCTAAGTTAGAAAGTTACAGTGAATTNAAAAAAATTGATGTTGTGAAACCTGGATTTGTTAATATTTCTTTAAATGATGAAGTTTGGCATAAATTAATATTTCAATTATTAAAAAATGGCAAATGGCAGTATGAAAATTTAGGACATGGTGAAGATGTTAATGTAGAGTTTGTCTCCGCAAACCCAACCGGACCACTTCATGCAGGGCATGCAAGAGGAGCTGTGCTTGGTGACTGTCTTGCAACTATTTTAAAATCTGTTGGGTATAATGTAACTCGTGAATATTATATTAATGATGCAGGGAATCAAATAGAGACACTGATTAAATCAGCTCATTTAAGATATTTGGAACAATTAAATGAAACAAAAATAAATATTCCAGAAAATTTNTATCCTGGCGATTATTTAATTAATATTGGTAAAAAAATAAAAAATAAATATTCAAATTCATTAGAAAATTTAGAGTTTTCTGAATTTTTTCCAAAAATAAGAGATATTGTGATTAATGAAATTTTAATCCTTATTAAAAAAGATTTATCTAATCTTGGTGTAAAGATGGATATTTTTACAAGTGAAAATTCTATTATAAATGATGGTTATTTAGAGAAAGTATTTAAAATATTAAAAATTAAAGATTTAATTTATCAAGGTGTTTTAGAAAAGCCAAAAGGTAAATCTGATATAGATGATTGGGAGCAAAGGCCTCAATTATTGTTTAAGTCTTCATTGTTTGGAGATGATAGTGACAGAGCTTTAAAAAAATCTGATGGTTCATGGACTTATTTTGCCAATGATATGGCGTTTCATCTTTATAAAATTGAAAAAACTAGAGGAAATCTTATAAACATTCTAGGTGCAGACCATTATGGATATTTGTCTAGGATTGAAAGTGCTGTAAATGCTCTATCTTCTTCAAAAACAAAATTAATTAATAAATTATGTTCAATTGTTCATATGACTAATGATGGAGAAAAAATCAAAATGAGTAAGAGGAGTGGGAATTTCATAACGTTATCGGATCTTATAAAAGATTTAGGTAAGGATGTAATAAGATTTATAATGTTAACTAGGAAAAATGAACAAGTTTTAGAGTTTGATTTTAAAAAAGCATTAGCCCAAAATAAAGATAACCCAGTTTTTTATGTTCATTACGCATATGCAAGATGTAATTCAATTTTAAATAAAGCAAATCGTATTAATAATGAAATATCTTATGATGAAGTGAAAATGATCACGGATGAAAATGAATTATCTTTAATCAAATTAATTTCGCAATGGCCTAGAGTTCTTCAATTATCAGCTAAACATATGGAACCTCACCGTGTATGTTTTTATTTGATAGATTTAGCATCTGAATTTCATTCTCTTTGGAATAAAGGCAAAATTGATGAAAGTTTAAAATTTATTCATGTTGATAATATCGCTTTAACAAATTCAAAACTAGCACTAATACAATCAGTTATGTTAACTCTAAAAAGTGGTTTAAATATTTTATCAATTAGTCCAATGGAAGAAATGTAATAATGTTAAAGCCAGCTTATTACTTACTTTTATTTACATATTTAATTTCTATTATTTTTTTATTTTCATTGAACTACATTAACGTTCTTTTTTTTAAAGAAGAGATTATTATTGTTCCAGAAATAAAATCTAATGATGAAAAAACTTTTTTAGTTCCAAACCAAATAGAAAAAGATGATTACAATTTTAAAATACTTAATCATGCAAAAGACGAATTTCCAGAAACCAAAGATAAGATAATAACCTATAACACAAATAACACAAATAGCAATAAAGATAAATTAATCAATAACTTAATAAAAGAATCTAATGTAGAAAAGATCAATTTTCAATTTGTTGTTCAATTAGGAGTTTTTAAAAATAAAAATAATGCAATTTCAAAAATCTCTGATTTGAAAAAAAAATCTATTAAAATTTTAAAAGATGTTAAATTGAAGATTGTTGAAAAAAATAAAGATAAAAATATTTTTTATAATGTTGAAACAAATTTAATAAGTAAAAAGAATGCTATAAACTTATGTAATGAGTTTAAAGATAAAAAAATTAACTGTATAATAAAGGTTAAAAAATAAAGTGTCAGAAAATTTAATAGATCAGCATATATTTAAATTAAAAATTGATGGTTTTGAAGGACCAATAGATCTTTTATTAACACTAGTAAAAGAACAAAAAGTAGATATTTTAAAAATAAAAATATTACCTCTTGCTGAACAATATCTAGAATTTCTAAAGAAAATGATAAAAAAAGATATTGAGATTGCGGCTGAATATTTAGTACTTGGTTCTGTTTTAGCATATATTAAGTCAAGAGAATTACTTCCAAATGATGAAAGCAAANACGATGAAGTTGATGATTTGTCAGAAAAACTTAAATTTCAAATTATTAAATTAGCAGAATTTCAAAAACTATCTAAAAATTTACTTTTAAGAAAGCAATTAGGGGTAGATTTCTTTAAAAGAGGACAGAATGAATTGTTTAGCAAAAAAATTAAATATAATTATGAAATATCCCTCTATGAGCTAACTAAAATTTATGCAGGTTTAGTTACAAAAGAAGATAATTCAAAAATGACTATAGCTTCATCAAAACTNTTTACTGTGGAGAAAGCTATTGTTGATTTAAAAAAATCTTTATCATTCTCAAAAAATTGGAAATTTTTACTTTCTTTTTTACCAGATGATATAAAAAATTATCTTGAAATTAAATCAGCTTATGCTTCTTATTTTGCTGCATCTTTAGAATTAGCGAAAAATGGTCAGGTATTTATAAAACAATCTTCTTGTGATAGTGATTTACAAATGATGAAAACTAATTAATTTTGAGTTTTAATATATGAATGAAAACGAACAAATAGAACAAAAATTTAAATTAAAGTTAATAGAAGCATTTATTTTTGCATCAGAAGACCCTGTAAAAATTAATTTACTAAAACAGTTTGAACTAGATGAAAAAAAATTACTTATTTTGTTAAAAAAATTAGAAATAAAATATGAAGATTCTGGATTTAATTTAATTAATATTGATGGCTCTTATACTTTTAGAACCTCAGAAGAAGTTTCAGGTCTTTTAAATATTGAACAAGAGGTATCGAAGCAACTATCTAGAGCAGCAACTGAAACTTTAGGAATTATAGCATACCATCAACCCATCACTCGTTCTCAAATTGAAGAGATACGTGGTGTAAGTCTAAGTAAAGGTACACTTGATATTCTTTTTGAAATCGGTTGGGTGAAGCCAGGTAAAAGATTAGAAGTTCCTGGAAGACCGGCAACATGGTTAACAACAAATAAATTTTTAGATCATTTTGGTTTATCACACATAAGTGATTTACCTGGATTAGACGAATTAAAGGAAGCAGGGTTATTAAACTTTGATAGTAAATTTTTTCAAGATCCAAAAATTGAAGCTAATCATATTGAACAATGATCGAATTAGTTAAAATAAATCACAATTTTAAGAAAAAAAAATTATTAGAAGATTTTTCCTTAAAAATAAAGAGTAATGCAGTAACATCTATTTTAGGTCAGTCAGGATCTGGGAAAACAACATTATTAAGATTAATTTGTGGCTTAGAAAAAATTCAAGCAGGGGTAATAAATTTTGAAAATAATTTAAAATCAGAGAGTTCAGAACATATTAAAAAAGAAGAGCATATATCTTTTGTCTTTCAAGATAGTGCGTTATTTCCACATTTAAATACAATTGAAAATATTTTTTATGGTCTGTCTAAGAAAAATCATAATTTAACTAATAAAATTCATGCTCTTATTAATGATCATAATTTAGATAAAATTAAATTTTCTTATCCCNATCAATTGTCTGGAGGTCAAAAACAATTAGTAGCACTTCTTAGAGGATTGGCTTCAAGTCCTAAAATAATTTTATTAGATGAACCTTTTTCAAATCTTGATACAAGGCTTAGAGAAAAATTAAGAGATCAAGTTTTACATATTTTAAAAGATTATAATATAACCAGTGTAATTGTAACCCATGATGCAGATGAAGCTATGTTTATGTCAGATTATATAGCAGTTTTGCAAAATGGAAAATTGCAGCAATTTGGAAAACCTGTTGATCTATATACAAGNCCTAGAAATAGATTTGTAGCAGAATTTTTTGGTGAAATTAATGTTTTGCCAGGAAAAAAAATAAAAAGTAAACTGTCTACTCCATTAGGATTATTTTCTTTAAATCGAAAGAGTTTAATTTCAAATTATTCTCTTGTTGTTAGAAGTGAAGGTATTAAAATCACCAACTCTTCAACTGAAGATACTTTTGTTGACATTAAAAAAAATATTCATCTTGTAAAATCTCCAAATAATGGAAGGGTTATTGAATCNAAGTTTTTAGGTGGAAGTACAATTGTTCACTTGGGTCTTAAAGGTATGCAAAATAACGAACATTTACATGTTAAAATTCCTGGTATAAATTATTTTGAAAATAATCAAATTGTTAACTTGTATACTGATGTTAATTATAGTTATATATTTGAGAGTTAAAATTTTAAATAAATTTGATTTAATGGAGATATAATGGGTTTTACAAGTATTTGGCATTGGGTAATAGTTTTAGTAGTAGTTTTAATCTTATTCGGTGGTAAAGGGAAGTTNTCTTCGCTAATGGGTGATTTTGGTAAGGGACTTAAAAACTTTAAGGATCAAATCAAAACTAAAGAAAGTAATCAAAAAGATGAAATTGAAAGTAAACCTATTAAAAAAGCTAAGAAAACTAAAAATTCTAAACAAAAAAAATCTAAGAAAAAAAGTTAGTTTATAGAAATAATATTATGCTTGATATTGGGTGGCAAGAATTCACGTTAGTTGCGTTTATATTATTAATAGTCGTTGGACCAAAAGATTTGCCTAAGGTNTTAAAATCGATTTTTGGATTTATTAATAAGGTGAAGAACTATGCCTACGAATTTCAACATTCTGTTAATGAAATGAATGATGAATTAGAACTTNCTGATATAAGAAAAGAAGTGTTGGATATTGAAAAAAATAAATCAATTCTTGAAGTAAAAAAAACATTTATTGAAACTGAAAAAGATGTTCAAAAAATTAAAAAAGCAACGAAACCAAAAAAGATTTTAAAAAAATAATTTGTATATTTCAATTTCATGTCAAAAGATAAAAAAGATTTAGAAAAGATGTCTTTATTAGGACATTTGATAGAACTTAGGAAAAGACTATTAATTGTTTCAGTATTGTTTTTATTAATTTTTTTCCTTTGCTTTATAAAGTTTACAGAAAACAATCAAAATTTTGCAGACTTAGTTTATGTTTTTCTACAACAACCTTTAGCAAACAAAATATCTGAATCGGGAGGTAGGATGATTTTCACAGCTTTACATGAGGGTTTTTTTACCCAAGTGAAGGTTGCTTTTTTTGTTTCAATTTCTATTGCATTCCCAATACTTTTAGTTCAATTATGGAAGTTTATTGCTCCAGGTTTATATAAAAATGAAAAAATGATGTTTTTACCCTTTTTGATTGCAACTCCCGTTTTATTTTTNTTAGGTGCTTGCATGGTCTATTATATTGTTATACCGCTTGCATGGGATTTCTTTATTTCATTTCAAATCACTGGTGTAGAAGGGTCTTTGCCTATAGAATTAGAGCCAAGAATTTCTGAATATTTGTCATTAGTTATGAAACTAATTTTTGCATTTGGGATTTGCTTTGAGTTGCCAGTATTGCTCTTGCTTCTTACAAAAAGTGGCATAATGACGCCTCAAGATTTAGCAAATAAAAGAAAATATGCTATATTAATATCTTTTATAGTTGCTGCAATATTAACACCACCAGATGTTATTTCACAAATATTGTTAGCATTGCCTATGATTATTTTATATGAGTTTTCAATTTTATTATCTAAAGTAAGCTTTAAAAATNAAAGTTAAGAGAACAATATGCATGATTTAAAATTAATTAGAGACAATCCTCAATATTTTGATCTTCAAATGAAAAACAGGAATATGGAAAATGTTTCGCAAGAAATTTTGAAAATTGANAAAAAAAATAGAGAATTAATAGCNAATTTACAAACATTTCAGGAAAAAAGAAACCTTCTTTCAAAAGAAATTGGCATGTTAATGAGAGATGGAAAAGATGCTACTGAAACTCAAGATAAAGTAAAAAGTTTAAAAGATGAAATATCTTTAGCAGATCAGAAAATTAAAGAAAATNATATTTATTTAAAAAATACACTTATGAATTTACCTAATATATTAGATAATGATGTTCCTACAGGTTTTGATGAAGAAAGTAACAAGATTATAAGAACTTGGGGTAATAAAAAAAAATTTCAATTTATTTGTAAAGATCATGTCGATTTGACAAAAAATAATAAACTTGATTTTGAATTAGGTTCAAAAATTTCAGGCAGCAGGTTTGTATTAATGAAACAAGATTTAGCTTTGCTTGAGAGAGCTTTAATTAATTATATGCTTGATACAAATGTTCAAAAGTTTGGTCGGGAAGAAATCTCACCTCCTTATTTAGTAAATTCTAAATCTTTATATGGTACAGGACAATTACCAAAATTTGAGGACGATTTATTTAAATCAAGTAATGATAAATGGATGATACCTACATCNGAAGTTCCTTTAACTAATATAGTTAGAGATGAAATTCTTATGGAAGAAGAATTACCACTAAATTATGTTGCATATTCTCCCTGCTTTAGGTCTGAGGCTGGTGCGGCTGGAAAGGATACAAGAGGTATGATTCGTCAGCACCAATTTNCNAAAGTTGAAATGGTATCAATAGTAGAACCNAAGGACTCTGAAAATAAATTAGAAGAAATGACAAATCATGCTGAATTTATCTTGAAAGAACTTAAATTACCCTACCGAGTGCTTCTATTATGTAGTGGAGANACTGGTTTTTCTTCNAAAAAAACTTATGATATTGAAGTCTGGTTACCTGGTCAAAATGATGGACTAGGTCAGTATAGAGAAATTTCTTCATGTTCTAGTTGTGGAGATTTTCAAGCCAGACGAATGAATGCAAGATTTAGATCTAAAGATACAAAAAGCCTCAATTTTATTCATACATTAAATGGTTCATGTCTTGCTATAGGAAGAACTATGATTGCAATTATTGAAAATTATCAAGATGCAGATGGAAATGTAATTATACCAGATGTATTAAAACCATATATGAAAAATAAAACAAAAATTATTTTATAAATTTAATGATGAATAAAGTTTTGATTACAAATGATGATGGCATCAAATCATATGGTCTGCATTTATTAAAAAATATTCTTCAAAAATTTGCAGTTGAAGTTTATGTTGTTTCTCCAAAAGACAATATGTCAGGAGCAAGTAGATCTATTTCATTAAAAAAAGATATTAATTATAGTAAAATATCACCATATACATGGACTGTCGATGGCACACCTACCGATTGTATAATTTTTGCAATGAATTATTTATTTAAAGAGATAAAGCCAGATTATATTTTTTCTGGGATAAATGCTGGAACAAATATAGGCGACGAAATTTCATATTCTGGAACTGTTGGGGCGGCTTTTGAAGGTGCAATNAGAGGTGTTCCAAGTTTAGCAATAAGTCAAAAAGTTTTGAAGAANGACATAAAAGAGTACGCAATAATTAAAAAAAAATTATCTATAATTTTNCCTGAAGTTTTAGGTTACTTTACAGATAAAAATCTTTTGTTAAATTTAAATTTTCCACTATGTAACTTAATGAATGTTAAAGAATTAAAAGTAGTCAAATGCGCTAACCAAAAGGTTTCTGATGAAATTTATATTAATCAAGAGAAATCAAGTTTTAAGATTGGTAAGATGAATATCATAAAAACAAATAGCCAAGATGATTTATCTGCACTTGATAATGGTTTTATAACTTTAACTTCAATAACAACTAACTTGTCTAAAGTTAATTTTTATGACTAATAATGAAAATTTTAAATTAATTTCTGACCTTAGATCTTATGGTTTTTTTGATAAAAAAATTATTTCAGCTATTGAGAGTATACCTGCTGAATTATTTAAGCCTGATAGATTGATTAATTATATAACAGCAATACAAAAAGATAATTTAAAATTTAATAAAATAGCTCCTGACCCATATCTTTGTGCTTTAATTGCACAAAAATTAGAAATTTCGTCTAAAGAATCAATTTTAGAAATTGGAACAGGGACTGGTTATTTAACTGCGATATTTTCAAAGTTGGCAAATAAAGTTTATACAATTGAAAATTTAAATGTTTTTCATGTATTTGCTAAAAATAATTTTAAAAAGTTAAGATTAACAAACATAATTTCTAAAAGTGGAAATGGATTTTATGGATGGAATGAAATGTCACCTTTTGATTATATATTTGTTTCTGGTTATATTGATAAACTTAATGATGAATTAATTAATCAGATAAAAATTGGTGGTAAGTGTATTTTTCCTGTCATTCAATCTTCAGGAATTCAGATGCTACAATTATTAAAAGTTGATAAAAATAAAACTAAGTCTAAAATTGAGGATATTTGTGAAGTAAACTTTGATCCTTTGATAAGTGTTTAATATATGATACGCTATATACTTTTTTCATTTTTAATTCTAATATTGGGATGTGATGCAAAACCATTAATACCTTTGTCTAATAAAGATACAACATCAATAATTGTAAATAATTTTCATGTTAAAAAATTACCATTTCCTAAAGATGGATATATTATTATTGATGCAGAAAAAACAATCTATGATATTGCTAATAATTACAATTTATTGCCTCAAGATATTATTGAAGCTAACAACTTAAAGTATCCTTACACACTATCACCTAATGATAGAGTTTTGTTGCCGTATCCGAAAATGCATCTTGTTAAAAAAAGTCAAAATATTTATCAAATATCACTAATACACGCAGTTTCTCAATCAGATATTGTCGAATTGAATAATTTAAGAAAGCCCTACAAATTAAAACAAGGTTACAAAATCAAAATTCCTCTTGAAAAAGATTATTCTGTAATAGGTTTAATAAATAAATCAAAGATTATAAAAAAACTTGAAGTAATAAATAATACTAAAATAGGATCTAAATTTATAATCCCAGTTAATGGAAAAATTGTTAAAAATTTTGGGCCCTTTGATAACGGAAAACAACATAATGATGGTATTAATCTAAAGGTTACAAAAGATCAATTTATTAAAGCATCTATGAGTGGAAAAGTTGCATTTGTTGGTTCTAACTTAAAATCATTTGGAAAAATGATTTTGATAAAGCATGATAGAAAATATGTCACAGCTTATGCAAGAATAAACGAGTTTACTGTTGCTGAAGGTGATACAGTAAAGCAAGGTCAAGTAATTGGAAAGATTTTAAAAAATAATTATCTTCATTTTCAGATTAGAAAATCTAGAAACCCCGTAAATCCAGCGATATATATTAATTGAGATTAATTTGTTTGTTTAATTCACCAGCTAATTGAAGGATGAATTGCCAAGCAACTCTTCCAGATCTTGCCCCTCTTGTTATAGACCATTCAAGTGCTTTAGATTTAAGACTATCTTTATTAATTTTAAGACCAAGTTCATTTACGTAACCGTCTATTATTTCTAAATAAACATCTTGAGAGATATTATGAAAACCTATCCACAAACCAAATCTATCTGATAAGGACACTTTTTCTTCTGTAGCTTCTGATGGGTTGATTGATGATGATCGTTCATTCTCAATCATGTCTCTTGGCATTAGATGCCGTCTATTTGACGTTGCATAAAATACTATATTATTTGGTTTTCCTTCAATTCCACCATCGAGGACAGATTTCAGACTTTTATAGGTATTTTCGCCTGCATCAAAAGATAAATCGTCACATAAAAGAATGAATTTATAATTGACATATTCAGCTAATTTAGACAGTAAATATGGTAAATTTATTATATCCTCTCTATGAATTTCTATGAGTTTAATTTTATTGCTACTATTAGCGATGATTTCTGCATGCACAGATTTTACCAAAGATGATTTTCCAGTTCCTTTAGCACCCCATAATAATGCATTATTTGCTGGAAGGCCATTTGCAAAATTTTCCGTATTTTTAAGTAGTATCTCTTTTTGATTTTCTAATCCTTTTAAAAGATTTATTGGTATTCTACTGATTTTTATTATTGGCTTAATATTTTTTAAATGCGCTTCATAGACAAATCCATCAGATTTATTTAAATCAATTTTTTTATCTAAATTTGGTGATATTCTTTCTAAAGCCTCTGCAATTCTAATTAAAATTTCTTGATTTGAATTCATAATATTCCTTTTTTTGATAATATAGTAAAATTTTTAAGAAAAACCATTACCAATATTGTTTTTTTTTAAAAATGCATTAAAAGTATATTATCTACAGATGAGGTTATTTTATGATTAGTACAGCATTCGCCCAATCTGCTGGTCCAGCAGGTGGTTTTTCTTTAGGTGGTTTAATACCATTTATCCTAATATTCGTTATTTTTTATTTTCTTTTAATAAGGCCACAGCAGAAAAAAGTTAAAGAACATAAAAATATGGTTCAAAATCTTAAAAGGGGCGACACAATAGTTACAGCTGGTGGCATGGTTGGTAAAATTGTAAAAGCCAGTGATAATTCTGAAGAAATCACTGTTGAGATATCAAAAGGTATAAATGTTAATGTAGTTAGACATATGGTATCAGACTTAAAAACATCCAAAAAATAAAATGTATTTTTCTAAATTAAATTCATTTTTAATTTTTATAATATCTTTTTTTGCATTTATCTATGCCTTACCTAATATTGTACCTAATTTCAGCTTTGATAATATATCTACCTATCTTCCTGGCAAAAAAGTTAACCTTGGATTAGATCTTAAAGGTGGGTCTTATATTTTATTGAAAGCTGAAATGGATACATCTGAAACAGAGTTTTTGGATATTACTGCAAACTCTATTAGAAGTGATTTGAGAAAAAATAAAATTAGATATAAAGGGTTAAATTATAATAATGGTAAAATTGTTTTTAAAATAAGAAAAAATGAACAAATTGATATTACAAAAACTCTTTTAGAAAAATATAAAACAAATTTTATAATCTCAATTGTAGAAAATAAATTTGTATTAAATTTTTCAGATAATGGAAGAAAATCATTATATTCATCTACATTAAAAAAAGCTCTTGAGATTGTCAGAAGAAGAATTGATGAAAGTGGTACTAAAGAACCATTAATACAATCACAAGGTTTAGACAGAATATTGGTGCAATTACCTGGGGTTGATGACCCTGATAGAATAAAGAACTTGTTAGGAAAAACTGCAAAATTATCATTTAGATTCACTCATCCAAGAGTAAATTCAAATGAACTTGTTAAAGATAGCTCTGTTCCTCCAGGTTATATTTTATTGCCAGAGGAAAATGATGAAAATACTTATTATTTAATTCAAAAAAGGGTTATGATAAGTGGTGAAGATTTGATTGATGCAAATCCAGGCTTTGATCAGGATGGCAACCCTGCTGTCATGTTTTCATTAAGTACATCAGGTGGAAAAAAGTTTGGAAGGATAACAGGAAAAAATATTGGTAAACCCTTTGCAATTGTCTTAGATAATAAAGTTATTAGTGCTCCTGTTATACAAGGTCAAATATTTTCCAATGGCCAAATTACTGGAAGGTTTTCAGTTCAAGAATCAAAAGATTTAGCTTTAGTGTTAAGAGCGGGTGCTTTACCGGTACCATTAACAATTCTTGAAGAAAGGTCAGTAGGTCCAGGCCTAGGAAAAGACTCTATTGATTCTGGTAAATTTGCAAGTATGGTTGCTATAATTGCCGTCATGGTTTTTATGTTTTTTTATTATGGTGTTTATGGCTTATTTGCCAATGTTTCTTTAATGATGAACATGGTTTTTTTAATTTCAATTTTAACTGTTATGCAAGCAACTTTAACACTTCCTGGGATAGCAGGCATAGTTTTAACAATCGGGATGGCAGTTGATGCAAATGTTTTAATTTTTGAAAGAATTAGAGAAGAGTATTTTGTAAGGAAAAATATTTTAGAATCAATAGATGAAGGTTTTAAAAGAGCAGTTTCCACTATTGTCGATGCTAATTTAACAACTTTTATTGCTGCATTTGCTTTATTTATATTTGGAAGTGGTCCGATAAAAGGTTTTTCTATTACTCTTATGATAGGTTTAGTTACTTCAATGTTTACAGCTATTATTATAACTAAATACCAAATAATATCTTATGCCAGATTTAAATTGAGGAATTTATAATATGTTTAAGTTTAATTTTATTAAACAAGATTTAAATATTAATTTTTTAAAATTTAAAATTTTAGCAATGATTTTTTCAATATTATTATTATTTATTACTTTCTTATCTTTATCATTTAATGGTTTAAATTTAGGAATTGATTTTAAAGGTGGTATACTCGTAGAATTCAGGATTAAAACGGATAAAACTTTAAATATTGCTGATTTTAGAGAG
>NZIY01000036.1 GCA_002691795.1 SAR116 cluster bacterium | reverse complement strand
TTGGATTTTCTAAATAATATTCCCACCAGCCAAAAAAAGGTCTTCTAGATACTAATTTTACTTCAGAACCAGGACCTTGTTTTTGGGAAGGAAGAATATAAAGTTTTTCATCTATATCAATTTTATCTGAATCACCAATTTTTAAAGGCTTTAATTCTGTTGGTATTAACGGAGATACAACACCAAATCCTGTAATAGGATCGTATCCAGTTAATTTTCCAGGGATTTTTTTCCCATCAAATAAACCAATTGTTATTTCCCTAGCTTCCAAAACTAGATAACCAATTGTTAATATATTTTTATTATCAATTACAACTCCACTGCCTTCACGAAATTTACCTAATGTGTTAGATGTTCTGGCTTCTTCTGGAATTTTAGCATCAATATTTACAATTGATTCAAAAATTTTTTTTAACATTTGTTTCTGGTTTATTGAATTTTCTGCTGATGCAAACAAAGGGAAAGATAAAAATATTACGAGACATAATAATTTTAAATTAATAAGTTTGAGTTTTAAAATCATACTTTCCTCTAATAAAGTCTAATTAATAATAGTTCAAATTTATATTTTCAAGCAAGTTATTTGAACTTAATAATATAATCTAATATAATTTTAAAAATATGATCTTATTAACTGATTGAGGATTAAAATGAATGAAAATGCATCATTATTTTTTGTAGATAGACATTTTGATAGTCATATAAAAGAAAAAAAAGCTTTTATAGAGTCCGGTTCTAATCAAAATTTCATTACATATGCTGATTTGCATGAACAATCTTCAAAATTAAGACACTTCTTTTCAAAATTTAAAATAAACCGTGAGGATAGGGTTATAATTTTAATGCAAGATGTTATTTCTTATCCAATTATTTTTTGGGGATGTTTAAAATCAGGAGTTGTTCCTGTTTTGCTAAATACTTTATTATCTTCTGAGGTTGTTAATGAGATAATAAATAATAGTAGAGCTAAAGCAGTATTTATATCTTCTGGATTATTAAGCTCCTTTGAAAATTCAGTAAAAAAAAATGTTAATATAAAACATATTATTGAAGTTGGAACAAAGAAATCAAATTATATAAATTTTGATGAAGAAATTCAAAAATGTTCCTTTCAAGACACTATAAAATGTAGCAAAGATGAAATAGCATTTTGGTTATATTCTTCTGGTTCTACTGGTCAGCCAAAAGGTGTTAAACATGTCCATGGAAGTCTTGAATATACTTATAAAACTTATGGTAAACAAGTTCTAAAAATTCACCAAAATGATATTATTTTTTCTGTAGCAAAGTTATTTTTTGCGTATGGATTAGGAAATGCAATGACCTTTCCTATGTCAGTTGGTGCCACTACTATTTTACTTCCTGAAAGGCCGACGCCAGAAATTGTTTCATCATTATTGAATGAATTTAATGTAACAATTTTTTTTGCAGTTCCTACNATATTTTCAGCCATTTTAGATTTTACAACATCNAACAACTTTGATGGATTTAAAAATTTAAAACTTTCTGTTTCAGCTGGGGAGGCATTACCGGANAATATTGGAAAAAAATGGCATGAATTAAACTCAACACATATTTTGGATGGAATTGGATCAACAGAAATGTTGCATATATTTTTATCTAATAAAGNTGATGATATTGAGTATGGAACAACTGGTATANCTGTTCCAGGCTATGAGTTAAAATTATTNGATGAAAATAATAANATAATTAATAATTATGAAATTGGAGAATTNCTTGTAAAAGGAGAAAGTTCAGCGGATGGTTACTGGAACATGAGAGATAAAAGCAGAAAAACATTTGAAGGTGAATGGACAAGAACAGGAGATAAATACATAAGAAATAAAAATGGTAAGTATATATATTGTGGNAGAACTGACGATATGTTTAAAGTTAGTGGAATTTGGGTTTCACCATTTGAGGTTGAACAAGCTATATTAAATCATGAAAATGTTTTAGAATCAGCCGTCGTTCCTGAGGTTGATNATGAAGGTCTTGTTAAATCAAAAGCATTTNTAATTTTAAAAAATGATAACAAAAANAAAGCAGATTTAANAAATATTAAGGAAGATATTAAACAAATAGTTAAAGAAAAAATTGGTTTATGGAAATATCCAAGNTCTATAGAATTTGTTAAAAGTTTGCCAAAAACNGCTACAGGTAAAATTCAAAGATTTAAGTTAAGATAGATATGAAGAAAAATTTTTATTTTGAAGAAGTTTTTGATNAAAAANTAGANGTAGTTACTTTTGGTGAATTTGAAAATAATANCCCNACAATAGTTCTTCTTCATGAGGGACTTGGCTCGGTTGCNATGTGGAAGGAAATCCCTCAATTGNTTTATAATAAATTAGGTTTGAATGTATTAGTATATTCTAGAGCAGGGTATGGTAAATCATCATNNGTTAAATTACCAAGACCTCTAGATTATATGACTGTAGAAGCAAAAAAATACCTGCCCAAATTATTATCAAAATTTAATTTAAAAAAAGTTTATTTAATTGGTCATAGCGATGGAGNAACGATTGCAGCAATTAATTCTACTTTAGANAANAATAGTTATAAAATTTTAGGAACAATTTTAATTGCACCTCATTTTTTTATCGAAGAAATGAATATTGTATCTATACAAGCAATAAGAAATGATTATGTAAACAAACTGAAAAAAAAATTATCAAGATATCATACTAATCCAGATGTAGCGTTTTATGGATGGAATAATGTTTGGTTAGATAAAAAGTTTAAAGATTGGAATATTTCAAAATTATTAAAAGAAATTAAAATTCCTGTATTAGCAATTCAAGGTAAAGATGATCCTTATGGGACATTATCTCAAGTTGAAATTTTAGAAAAGAATATTAAAGGTAAGTTAAATAAGTTAATTTTAAGTGAATGTGGTCATAATCCTTTGATTNNNAAACCAAAAGAGACTATAAATAGTATTAGNAAATTTATTAACCAAATTGAAAATGAATAAGGTAAATTATTTTAATGAAGAACATAAATTTTATTGTTAATCCTCAAAATTATAAACANTGGAAAATTGAAATAGATAAAAATGTTTGTAATTTAATTTTTGATGTTGATGAAGATCAAGGATTAATTGGAGATTATAAATTAAAACTTAACAGTTATGATCTTGGAGTTGATATTGAATTATTTGATGCTCTCCAAAGGTTAAGGTTTGAATATCCAAATGTTAATTTAATAATTATTAAATCTGGAAATGAAAAAGCTTTTTCAGCAGGAGCAAATATTAAAATGTTAGCTGAGGCATCTCATGCTCACAAGGTAAATTTTTGTAAATATACTAATGAAACAAGAAATTTTCTTGAATCTTCTTTATCCGAGTCGGGTCAATATTTTGTTTGTTCAATTGAAGGTGTTTGTGCAGGTGGTGGATATGAATTAGCATTATCCTGNAATCATATTTTGCTTTTGGATGATGGTTCCTCTAGTGTTTCACTTCCAGAAGTACCATTATTAGCTGTTTTGCCTGGAACAGGAGGATTAACCAGGGTCACAGACAAACGAAGAGTTAGAAAAGATTTAGCTGATGTATTTTGTACTATGGAGGAGGGTGTTAAGGCTCAAAAGGCTCAAGAATGGAAACTTGTAGATACTATTACTAAAAAATCAAATTATGATGAGGTTTTAAATAATATAATTAAAGAAAATGTTAAACATGATAATTCTTATAAAAATGGAATTAAATTAGATAAGCTTAGTAAAAAGATCATTAACGAAAATCATATCAAGTATTCNGCTTTAGAATTATTAATTGATAGATCTAAAAAGAATGCAAAAATAATATTTAATTCACCTGAGATTATAAATTTTCAAAATGAAAAAGATATTTTAAATCAAGGGGATCAATTTTGGTTATTAAAATGTGCAAGAGAATTAGATGATATTTTATTACATTTAAGATTTAATGAATTAGATTTGGGTGTAATTATATTTTCTTCACAAGGCTCANTAGAAAATATTCTTTACTATGATAGTTTATTTCATAAATATAAATCTAGTTGGTTTATAAATGAAATAAAATATTTATGGAATAGAACTCTAAAGAGAATAGATTTAACATCTAGATCTTTGGTGACTTTGATTGAACCAGGATCTTGTTTTGGTGGATTTCTAACTGAAATCATTTTGGCATCGGANAGATCATATATGGCTGAGGGTATTTTTGATGAAACTAANAATCCTGAGGCTAAAATNGCGTTNACAAAATCAAATTTTAATTATTTCAAAATGTCAAATGGGATTACAAGGTTAGAAACAAGATTTTTAAATGAAACAGAGACTATTAAAAAACTTGAAAGTTTAATTAATGAAGAATTGGATAGTCAAACTGCTTTAGAAAATGGGTTGATAACTTTTAGTTTTGATGATATTGATTGGGAAGATGAAGTAAGAATNTTTCTAGAAGAAAGATCAAGTTTTTCACCGGATAGTATGACAGGATTAGAGGCAAATTTAAGATTTGCTGGACCTGAAACAATGGAAACTAAAATCTTTGGTAGGTTAACTGCTTGGCAAAATTGGATTTTTCAACGGCCTAATGCAGTTGGAGAAAATGGTGCATTNAAGAAATATGGATCTGGAAATAGAAGTAAATTTAATTGGGAAAGAGTATAGAAAGGTNAATCTATGTTAGATAATATTAAGGTAGAATATGATACTATGATACCAAATAATGTGGGATTGTCGTCTGATAAGAAAGTATTAAAAGCTCTTGAAAGGTGGCATCCTGGTTATATAAATTGGTGGAAAGATTTAGGACCAGTTGGTTTCCAAGAAAGNTTAGTTTATTTAAGGACAGCTATTAGTGTTGATAGAGAAGGATGGGCAAAATTTGATTATGTTAAAATGCCTGATTATAGATGGGGAATATTGTTAGCGCCTGAAAAGCAAGGTAGAACAATTCCATGTGGCGAACATTTTGGTGAACCAGCATGGCAAGAAGTNCCAGGTGAATACAGATCAATGTTGAGAAGACTTATTGTTATTCAAGGCGATACTGAACCTGCATCTATTGAACAACAAAGACACTTAGGTAAAACAGCTCCATCATTATATGACATGAGAAACTTATTTCAGGTGAATGTTGAAGAAGGAAGACATTTATGGGCAATGGTTTATTTGTTACAAAAATATTTTGGTTCTGATGGAAGAGAAGAAGCTAATGAACTTTTAAAAAGACAATCTGGTTCAGAAGATGCACCNAGAATGTTAGGTGCATTTAATGAAGTTACTCCAGATTGGNTGTCTTTTTTTATGTTTACATCNTTTACTGATAGAGATGGAAAAATGCAATTGGAAGCTTTAGCNCAGTCAGGTTTTGATCCACTTTCTAGAACATGCCGTTTTATGCTTACTGAAGAAGCACACCATATGTTTGTTGGTGAAAACGGAGTTAGAAGAGTAATTAAGAAAACCTGTGAAGAAATGGTAAAAGCAGGTATTTCAGATCCATTTGACATAGAAAAGATACGAAAATTAGGTGTAATTGATTTGCCAACAATACAAAAAAAGATAAATTTACATTTTACATTGTCACTAGATTTATTTGGCTCAGAAATTTCAACTAATGCTGCTAACGCTTTTACTGCTGGAGTGAAAGGAAGATTTTGGGAAACAAAAATTAAAGATGATCATCAATTACAAAATGATACATATCCAATATTAGAATTTGAAAATAATAAAATTATAAAGAAAGATGCGCCTGCTTTGTTAGCATTAAATATGAGATTAAGAGATGACTATATTAAAGATTCTTCTGTAGGTATTAAAAGATGGAACAGAACAATAGAATCATTCAATATTGATTTTAAAGTAAAATTGCCACATGAAGGTTTTAATAGGAAAATTGGAACATTTGCAAATGCTTTTATTGATCCTGATGGAAATATTTTAAATTCAAAAATATGGGATCAAAATTTTAACAACTTTCTACCATCTAATGAAGATAATTTATTTATAGAATCTTTAATGGTTCCTGAGCATGAGCCTGGTAAATACGCGTCATGGATTTCAGCACCTGATCAAGGGATAGATAATAAATCAGGAGACTTTGAATATGTTAAAGTTCATGATGCTTAGTAAGCTATTAATTTTAACTTTNTAATTANAATTGTAGCTAANATTGGTAAAATTAAAGTTAATAATAAAACAGTAATTAACAAAATACCTAACTCTGAATAATCTGCTTGAGTTGTTACTTCACCAGTTTTTGATTTTACNTCTCTAGTCACTACAAAAATTTGNTTAAGATATTTTGTTCCTAAATTACTTGCTGAAAGTGCTAAGTTCGTAAAACTAGCTAAAACAGCAAAAAAAGTTGCTTTTAAATGACTTGGAGCTGATTGTGCTATCCATGCTAAAATGGGTATCATTGAGACTTGTCCAAGAGGACTTTCCAAAGCAGTATTAAAAATTGCAATAAATCGAGCATCAACAATGCCATTTGTTATTTTTGAAGTAATTTCGTGTATTCCATAAAACATACCTAAAGAAGGTAATAGAAAAATAGATCCTGCTATTGATAGAATTATAATGAGCTTACTCATAGAGGCGTTTTCCATAAGTGGTCTAAGAACAAATATTCCAACAATTGTTAGTGTAGAAGCAATTAACCCTAAAAGAGATAAGAATTCTTGATCAAATTTAAGCACGTCAATTTCAAACCATGACGCTCCTTGTCCTACACCTGGCATTGCTCTAAATATAAAAATAATAATTGCTGTACCTATTAACATTCTTTTCGAAACTGAATCTAATTGATTGGATAGTGTTATTAAAAGATAAATAATTATTAAAAAAGATCCAATAAAGACAATTTCTTGTGAAAATGGAATNTTAGAAATGCCAATNGATAATGTAAAAATAACAAATATAATAGATCCAGTAATTATAGATTTATTAGGTTTAGNAGCTTTTAAAATGGGATATATTAAATAAAATGCTTTTTCGAAAGCTAGCCCGTTTTTAATAAGTTTGTTTAATCTAGATTTCGAACTAATATAAGAAAAAACTACTCCAATTATNGATATAATTGGAACGATTAAAGAATATAAATAAATCTTACCATAAGTNACAATTTTATCATTATCTGACATTTCAGAAGAATCTGAAAACATTANAAGGTTTATTAATGAAACAATTAAAGTTCCTGATATTATAGAAACTCTTCCTAATAGTTGCATTACAACATTTAAAGATTTNAAGGTTTTGAAATCTATTTCATTNCCTTTTTCATCAGTTTTTGGGATTGCTTCTACAGTCAAGGCGTCTGCAACAACGTCTTGAAGAACAAAGCCAATTGGAGCTAGTAAGGTTGAAATGATGAACCAAGTTTCTGCATTAANTATACTTATCATTTCTTCTTTATGTGCGATTAAAAAATACATTATCAAACTGCTTATTGCCATTATNAATGCNCCAAAAAAAACTAAAATGGATTTAAATTTCCAAATTAAATCTACAATATGTCCTAAGGGCATTTTTAATACCCATGGTAGACCAGCCCAGAAGCCTAAGCCTGCTAAAAAAGCAGCAGAAAGNTCTAGATACTCCTTTACAAAAAATAAACCAACAATATTTGTTAATCCGGAAACGCCTGCTGCTAAATAAATCATTAATGGTGGAAGAAAGGAAAGTCTAAAAGAAGAAATTATATTAAATGGGTTATACATTTTTATTTATTAATTATATTTTTAAAGTACTATAAATTAATTTAATGAAATAATTATAATAAGAAAACATGAAATTAAAGTTACATCATATTAATCTTTCTTCGAACAATGTAAAAAAAATGAATGAGTTTTACAAGCAAGTATTACTTTTAGATACGGAAACTAATGATCTTCCTATCCTTGAGAGGAAAAAAGGATATTCTGGAGAAGTGGAATTTGTAACAGATGGAAATATTCAAACCCACTTAGCAGAAAAAGATTTAGATGTTAATTTTAATACAGGGCACTCAATAAATCCTCTTGAAAGAGGTCATATTGCCTACAGAACTGATGATTTAGAAGAATTCAAAAAACATCTCGAAAATAAAGGAATTAAGTATTCTGACTGGGGTGAAACAGCTGTGGCAGGGTGGAAACAGATTTTTTTTTATGATCCTGATGGAAACATCATAGAGGTTCATGAAAAAGAAATATCATAATTTGAGATTTCTTTGAATAAACCTAATATTTTATTAATTTCAGTTTTAATTGCGATGCCTATTATGGGTATGACTATGATTTCTCCTTCATTGCCTTTAATCAAAGGAGACTTAAATTCAAGTTTTTCAGATACTCAAATGGTTTTAAGTATTTATTTTTTATTTTTAGCATTAGGTCAATTATTCGCTGGACCTTTGTCAGATAGATTTGGAAGAAAACCCTTAGTAATTTATGGATCTTTAATTTTTTCTATTTCATCTTTGGCCTGTTCATTTTCCAATGATATTACAATATTAATTTTTCTAAGAACTATACAAGGTATTGGAGCAGCTGCATGTTTTGCTGTTGGAAGAAATATAATAAGTGATAGTTTTAATAGATCAGAAGCTGCATCAAAAATGTCAACTGTCACTGCTTACATGGTTGTTTTACCAATTTTGTGTTTTATTTTTGGTGGAATGTTTGCGGAATATTTTGGGTGGCATTCTAATTTTATAGCCTTATTTTTAATTGGGGTCATAATTTTTTTACTTTTAAGAATCAATCTTGAAGAGACATTAAAAGTCACATCTACAGATATTTCAATTTTAAAGACTTTAAGAAATTATAAATTAATTTTTGAAAATAAGTGGTTTGTTAGTTTTTCAATTATTGGTGGAATGCAAACAGGAATGTATTATTCAATGAATGGATTTATGCCTTATGAATATTTAAGGCTAGGAGCAAGTGCATCTGAATTTGGCTTGTGGTTCTCACTAACATCTGTTGGATATATTTTTGGAAATTTGATTAATAGTAAATACACAATTAAAATTGGTTTAGAAAAAATGTGTTTATACGGAACTATATTAAGCCTAGTTTTTATTTTATCATTAATTATTTTAAATTTAATTGGAATTAATTCTTTATTCTTTCTCACTTTTATTTGTGTATTAATAGGGTTTTCTCATGGATTTGTAGTTGCTAACGCAATGATAGGAGCTATTAACTCGGTAGATAAAAATCAGGGAGCCTCTAGTGGGTTAATGGGCGCGTTACAAGTTGGTTTTGGAGGGTTAGCTGGATTTTTAATAATATATTTTGGAGGTGCAAATACTTTTATAATCAGTTTAATAGGGATATTGATTATGTCGACAATTTCAATTTTTTCTTCTATTATTGCTAATAAAATGAAATCTGTGTAAAAAGGTTTTTATGAAAATTAAACAAGTTCATAAAAATATTGGAATATCGATTGAGGGTATAGATCTCTCAAATATAGATGATGATATTTTTCAAGAAATTAAGAATTTATGGTTAAAGTATTTAATATTAGTTTTTCCAGGACAAAATATATCTGACGAAGACCACATAAATTTTGGTAAAAAATTTGGTGAACTAGAAGTTCATCCGTCTTTATCTCATAGGTCATCAAAAAATCCTGAAATTTATCGTGTCTCAAATGTTGATGAAAATGGTGAGATTATTCCTAATAAAGAAACGTCCTGGCAATATTTGAAACAATCGTGGTTGTGGCACACTGATAGTTCTTTTAGAAAAATTCCAAGCAATGGATCAATTCTTCATGGTATATCTACTACAAATAAAGGTGGCAATACTTTATTTGCAAATATGTATAAATCTTATGATGATTTAGAAGATGAATTTAAAGAAAAGATAAGGAATCTAAAAGTGGTGCATGATCATGAATATATTATAAATTTATCAAAAGAGCTTAGCAAAAGAAAAGACAAAGGAAGTTATGATAAACTTGACCCTGTAATTCATCCTTTAGTAAGAATGCATCCAATCACAAAAAAACCAAGCCTTTTTCTTTCACCACATACAATGGTTAAAATAGTAGATTATGATTATGATCTAGGAAGGGATCTATTAGAAAAATTAATCAATCATTCTATTCAACCTAAATATGTTTATGAGCATATTTGGAATGATGATGATGTTGTTATGTGGGATAATAGNTGTACTATGCATTCAGTGAAACCTTTTGATAACAANACTATTAAAAGAATAATGCATCGGGTTACTCTAGTTGGTGATCAAGTACCTTTAATGGCTTAGTTTTTTTATGTCTGAACAAAATTTCCCTATAATTGACGCACACCAACATTTTTGGGACTTAGATCAAAATTATTACCCTTTTTTGTCAGATCAATATCAAGAAAACTTCTTTTTAGGTAATTATGAAAACTTAAAACATAATTACCTTCCANAAGATTATATCAAAGATAGTTCAAATTTTAATATAATTGGAACAATTCATTGTGAAGCTGAATGGGATAGATCTAACCAAGTTGGTGAAACGGTTTGGCTNAAAANTTTAAAAAAAAATCATAACTTGCCTACAGCTATTGTAGCTCATGCTTGGTTTCATACTAAAAATGCTGANGAAATAATTGAAAAACAAGCGTCATTTGAATTTGTTAAAGGAATAAGATCCAAGCCTATTGTAAAAAANAAAGAGAGTGATAGTTATCAAAATTATGATGGAACCATGCAAGATCAAAAATGGAGAGACGGTTTAAAACTTTTAGAAAAATACAATTTAAATTATGATCTTAGAATTCCATCTTGGCATCTAGTAGAAGCATTACAAGTTATTAGACTTATACCAAATGTAAAAGTAATAATAAATCATGCAGGATTTCCATGGGACCGAAGTAAAGATGGAATATTAAAATGGAAAAATTCTCTCAAAATTCTAGCAAATGAAGAAAATGTATATATAAAATTATCTGAATTTGGNGTTAAAAATCAAGATTGGAATTATGAAGAAAATAGAAAAATTATATTGGACATAATNGATATTTTTTCACCATCTAGATGNATGTTTGCAAGTAATTTTCCAGTTTCAAGTTTAAAAATTAGTTTTGAAGATCTTTACAATAATTATCATAAAATAGTTNAAAAATTTTCATTAGANGAAAAAAAGGATCTTTTTTANAATACAGCATTAAATGTCTATAAATTAGATTTAAAAGTTGAGGAGTAAAAACTCCTCAATTTAAAATTATATACTAACCAAAACATTAGATGCGGTTAAAGTTCCATNTTCACTTGCTTCATTTACAAGTTTTTGAAATTCTTCTGACATTCCAACTCTATCAATGATATCGCCCATAGAAGCAATTGATGAATAGTAGTAAACAATAAAAAGTGTATCCATTTTATCAGCAATTATAGGTCGAAGTGCTAACATTTTTGAATCTTCTTTTTGAACAATTTTGTCAACTTTAGATAATAANTCTATTGCTTNAGGCATTGATTTCCTATCCATCTCGTATTCTCTGAGCATAAGAACATTATGNTCAGGTGAAGGAGATCCAAATACGNCTGCATATATTTCNGGCCCAANTAGTGTTGCTGCTGGATTATCTTCTCTTTCTTTCATCAATGANATCATTTCAGGATCTTTGGAATATGCTTCAAATGATTTNGTTGCTTCAGTCATATTTTCATAAATTGTTGTAAGTTGTATAGATCCATTCAAAGATCCCCCTATAAACTTTGCTGCTCTTGCTTTTGCGCCAGCCTTTATGACTAAATCTCTGAATTTTGTAACTCTTGACAAAACCACCTCAGATTTACCAGGAAATGGTTTTGCAATTCTCCTTGATACTATTGCCAATTANTTCTCCTCTATTAACTTAAATTANNAAAATAATTTNATTGATAATGAATATCACTATCAATATATTTAACATTGATTACCATATTATTAAAAAAAAAAGCTTTTATGACTAATAATTATACAAAAATTTTAAATTNNCTTCCTAGTTCTATTCCTTTTGTAGGGCCAGAAGCTCAAGAAAGAATATTAGATAAGTATTTTGATTCACGTATTGGTGCGAATGAGAGTGTTTTTGGACCTTCACCAGATGCGTTAAAAGTAATGAAAGATGAAGTTAATTATTTGTGGATGTATGGAGACCCAGAGAATTTTGATCTTAAAATTGAAATAGCAAAAAAGCATTCTGTTAAANCAGAAAATATNATTGTAGGGGAAGGGATTGACGGTCTTTTAGGATATCTTGTTAGGATGTTTGTGGAGCCTAATGATACAGTTGTNACAACTGACGGATCTTACCCAACATTTAATTATCATGTAAATGGATATGGTGGGTTNTTAANTAAAATTCCATTTAAAAAAGATTATGAAGATTTGNATAGTNTAGTAAAAATTTCTAAAGATGTGNTCCCAAAAATAATTTATGTGTCAAATCCAAATAATCCAATGGGGACCTTAAATGATAAAGTTGTAATTCAAAAATTAATTAGTGAAGTTCCTAAAGAAACAATAATTTGTCTTGATGAAGCATATGCAGATTTTGTTCCTGAGGATGAGTTGATTGATATAGATGTTAATCAAGAAAATATAATTAGAATGAGAACTTTTTCTAAAGCTTATGGTTTAGCAGGTGCTCGTGTAGGTTACGGCATAGGCAATAAAAAATTNATAAATAATTTTGATAAAATTAGAAATCATTTTGGTNTTAATAGAGTTTCTCAATNTGCTGCTATTGCATCATTAAGNGATAAAAATCACTTAAATGATGTGATTTTAAAAGTGAAAGAANCACTTAAAAAGTTAGAAGAAATTGCAATTTCAAATAATTGTAAATTTGTAAAAAGTTATACGAATTTTTTGTCAATTGATTGTGGATATAATGGTGAATTTGCAAAAAAAGTTTTGGATAATTTAATTACAAATGGAATATTTGTAAGAATGCCTTTTACTAGTCCGGAAAATCGTTGTATAAGAGTCACAGTAGGAACTGAAAAAGATTTAAAATTATTTGAAGAAAAATTTCCATTAGCACTAGCTAATGNAAAAAATGAATTTAATTTAAAATAACGGAGAATAAAATGTTACAAAATTATCCAAATACTCAATTATTTCTTGATGGGGAATGGAGAGATTCCCTTTCTAAAGAAACTTTAGAAATTATTAATCCAGCAACTGANGAAGTTCTAGGAAATCTATCACATGCTAGAAAAGAAGATTTAGATATTGCACTATCTTCTGCAGATAGAGCTTTTAAAGAGTGGAAAGATGTATCAGCGTATGAAAGATCAAAAATTATGAGAAAAGCAGCTGATATTTTTAGATCCAGAGCAGATTATATTGCAAAACTTTTAACCATGGAACAAGGTAAGCCAATTGCAGAAGCAATGATAGAAACCTTAGGCGCAGCTGATTCAATCGAATGGTATGCTGAAGAAGGTAGACGNGCTTATGGTAGAATAATNCCNCCNAGNGCNAAAGGTATNTATCAATTTGTTTTTAAAGAGCCAGTTGGTGTGGTTGCAGCATTTACACCATGGAATTTTCCACTAAATCAGGTTGTAAAAAAAATAGCTGCTGCGTTCGCTGCTGGTTGTACTGCTATTGTTAAAGGTCCTGAGGAAACTCCTGCAAGTGTTGCTGAATTAATAAAAGCATTTGATGAAGCTGGAATGCCAAAAGGATCTATTAATCTTGTTTTTGGAATACCAGCTGAAATTTCAGAATATTTAATACCACATCCAATTGTTCGAAAAGTTACATTTACTGGCTCAACAGCTGTAGGTAAACAACTTGCAGCCTTAGCTGGTGCATATATGAAACGTGTTACAATGGAGTTAGGTGGTCATTCTCCTGCAATTGTTTGTGAAGATGCAGATGTTGATATTGCAGTTAAAATATTAAGCGCTAATAAATTTAGAAATGCAGGTCAAGTTTGTATTTCGCCAACGCGCTTTTTAGTTCATGACTCTGTTTATAATAAATTTGTCGATGGTTTTGTTAAGAAAGCTGAAGAATTAAATGTAGGAAACGGTTTGGATGAGGGCGTTAAGATGGGACCCCTTGCGCATGATAGAAGGTTAACTGCAATTGAAGGTTTTGTATCAGATGCAATTGACAAGGGTGCAAAAATTTTAACTGGAGGTAAAAGAAAAGGAAATAAAGGATACTTTTTTGAACCAACTGTAATGACTAATGTAAGTCAAGATTCAAGAATCATGAATGAAGAACCATTTGGTCCTTTAGCTCCTATTTCATCTTTCAGCAATATGGATGAAGTTATAAAAGAAGCAAATAGACTTGATTACGGTTTAGCAGCTTACGCTTATACTAATTCTAATAAAACAGCTCAAGAGTTAGGAGCAGGTATTGAAAGTGGTCAAGTTTCAATCAACCATCACGGATTAGGCCTAGTGGACACCCCATTTGGTGGAGTTAAAGATTCAGGTTATGGTTCCGAAGGAGGACCTGAAGGATTAGAAGCTTACATGACAACAAAATTAGTTTCTCAAACAGGTCTNTAATCTTGAGTTGGTAGATTTATGAATTTATGGGTAGCTCTAGATTGGGGAACAACTAATTTTAGAGCTTACCTTATGAGAGGTAATGATGTTGTTGACAAAATTACAACTCAAGAGGGTATGAAATTTATAGATCAACAAAATTTTGAAAACACATTANTCAAAAATATTAAAGCTTGGCATGATAATTTTGATTTCAATTTAATTATAGCAAGTGGAATGGTAGGTGCAAAACAAGGTTGGATTGAGGTTCCATATTTAAATTGTCCATGCAATATACAGAACCTAAACTATGAAACAATAAATATTCTTGATAATGTTACTGTTANTATTCTATCAGGAATAGCCCAGCTAGAACCGGCAGATGTAATGAGAGGTGAAGAAACACAAATAGCTGGTTTTCTGCTCGATAATGAAAATTTTAATGGATCCATNTGCTTGCCAGGAACNCATAATAAGTGGGTTAGTCTAAATCGCCATGAAATTAAAAAATTTACAACTTTTTTAACTGGTGAACTCTATGAAATAACTAAAAAACATTCAATTTTAAAACATAGTTTGAATAGTAATGAATTAAATGACAACATTGTTAAAATATCAGCAGAGCAAATTATAAATGATCCTACTTTGATTACAAACAAGTTATTTGAGATACGCGCTGAAAATTTGATTAATAACTCAGATGATTTAACTAATAATTCAAAATTAGCTGGCTATTTATTGGGTATAGAATTATCTGGAAGTAAGTCATATTGGGAAGGGAAAGACTTAATTATAATTGGATCATCAAACCTAAATAAGTATTACCAATTAATTTTAAAAGAGAAATCTAATTCAATAAGATTGTTCAATTCAAATGAAATGGTATTAAAAGGCCTATCTTTGTTTAAAAAAAGTTTAAATTTATGAAATACATTCCAATTATAGCTATTTTAAGAGGTATAACTCCAGATGAAGTATTAAAGGTAGCNGAAATTTTAATNGATCATAAAATTAATATNATTGAAATACCTTTAAACTCTCCAAATGCACTTAAAAGCATACAATTACTAGTTAATAAATTTGGTAATCAAGCATTAATTGGTGCTGGTACAGTTTTACAAGTTTCACAAGTTAGAGATGTTTNTGAAATTGGAGGAAAATTAATAGTTTCACCAAATACAAACCCAAAGGTAATAAAAGAAACAAAACAATCAAAACTAATAAGTGTTCCAGGNTGTTTCACTGCAACTGAAGCTATTTTAGCTTTAGAATCGGGAGCTAATGCAATAAAAATTTTTCCTGCATCCAACTTAGGTGTAAATGGCTTTAATGCCCTTAAAGCANTCTTGCCAAAAAAGACAATTTGTTTTGCTGTTGGAGGAATTAATNCTGAAAACATTAATGGTTGGATAGATACAAATATTTCAGGNTTTGGAATTGGTTCTTTTTTATACAAACCTACTGATAAATTAGAAATTTCAAAAAATAAGATTGAAAAATTTTTATCTTTAATCCAGCATTATATAAATAATAAANATAATTATATCNATTTTATGAATTAGCAATGTACGCAAGAACAATTAAAATTACTTTTAAAGATACTATGTCTAAAGATATGTTTGTAAACTTTACTGATACTAAGGCAGATTCCCAAGGCATCAAAAATGGAACTTTACTAAAGTTTATATTTGAAAATAGTGATANTTCAGCAACTTTAGTATTAGTATTCCCTGATTTTAAAACATTTAAAAAAGATCATGNTAATTTAGCAGGACCAATAATAGAATCTCTTAGAAAACAAGAATTAAAAATAGAATTAAACGATGGACCAATTGTTGGAAATACAGCTGTAAACTCAAATTTTTTAAATATTTTGAAAAAAGAAGCCNCTTTTTACGAATAACTTTAATCTTACTTGATATGATTTNATTAATATGTTAAGTGATTAGTTTCCTAGTAAACTATTACCTAGGCAACTAAATTATGGAAGAAGATTTCGAAAATAATATAGGTTTCCTAATTCATGACGTTGCTCGTTTAATGAGAAACCTTTTTGATAAAAGAATGTCTGATACTGGTCTAACTAGATCACAGTGGTGGATACTCAATTATCTATATTTTAATGANGGTATNAGTCAGTCAGATTTTGCAAGTTTGTTAGATATTGAAAAAGGTCCCTTAAGTAGATTATTAGAGCGNATGGAAAAAAAAGGNTGGATNGTTAGAANAAATGATAAAAGTGACAAAAGAATAAAGAATATTTATCTATCAAAAAAGATAAAACCTATAATTATTAAAATGAGGGATAGAGCTCTTTTAACTAGGCAAGAGGCTTTATCAGATCTTGATTATACAGAAGTACAAAAATTACGCCATTACCTAAAACGAATAAAATCAACTCTAAATAAAGGTTAAAATTAATGAATGTATTTAAATCAAGATTATTTTTATTATTAATAGTACCTTTGTTATTTGTTTGGATTTCATTAGGTTATTATTTTTCATTAGGTAAGTTAATTAAAACAGACAATGCTTATATAAAAGCTCCGATTATTTTTGTTCAAAGTGAAATATCTGGCAAAATTAATGAGGTATTTGTTAAAAATCATCAATCTATTTCCAAAAATCAAAAGTTATTTGATATTGATACAAACGATCTATTAATTGAATTATCAAAAAACAAAGAAATATTAAACTCTATAGTTGAAGAGATTGAAATTAGAAAATCAAAACTTAATGAAATAGATGAAGAAATTAAAATATCAAAAGAAGATATAAAATATAGAGAAAAGGAAGAGACAAGAGTTAAAAAATTAATAAAAAATATGATAATCAATGCTCAGAATGAACTAAATTTTTATAAATTAGAATTTAATAGACAAACTGAATTAAATAAAAAAGGGTTTGGAATAAAAAAAAAATTGGAAGAAGCTAAGTTAAAATTTGACAAAGCTAAAACAGATCTTTTGTCTATTAAGTTTAATAAAGAAGTTGAAGAAACTAAGTTCAAAAAAGAAATTGCAAAAAAAAATCTAAACTTACTCTTTAAAAAAAGAGAAACAATTTTAGCCACTCTAAGTGGAAATAAAAATATCTCTCCAAAAATACATCCACTTTATATGAAACAAATGGCAATAATTAATTCGATTAATTTAAAAATAAAAAAATCAACTTTATTCGCTGATAGAGATGGTTTTATTGCAAATTTAAATTTAGAAAAAGGTGAGTTTGTTAAAGAAGGTCAAACTCTATTCGTAATTGTTGATCAACAAAATATTTATGTCGAAGCAAATTTTAAAGAAACGCAAATCACAAATTTTAAAATAGGACAAAAGGCAAAATTTATAACAGACACGTTTAAAAATTTAAAATTTGAAGCCATTATTGAGAGTCTTAGTCCAGCAACAGGGTCTGAGTTTGCAATTTTACCTTCTCAAAATTCTTCTGGTAATTGGGTTAAAGTTGTTCAAAGAATTCCAGTAAGGTTAAGAATTAACAATAGTAACCATACTTCAAAGTTAAAAGTGGGTATGACTTTATCTATTGTTGTAAATACAGAATATAAACAAGAAATCCCATTTATATTTAAGCCAGCAGCTAAGATTTTTGAAATATTTAATAAGTTTTAGAAATGTATATTTCTGAAGATAGTAAAGCATTTAAGTGGCTTATTTTATTAACTGGTTCATTTGTAACAATGTTATATGGAATGGCAGTATTTATAGCAACTATAGCTTTGCCAGATATGATGGGTGCTTTATCTAGCACACAAGATCAAATCACTTGGTCTGTAACAGGGAATATTGTTGCAACTGCAATTTTTACCCCTTTTGCAGGTTGGATTTCAACCAGATACGAAATTAGACACATTTTATTGATAAGTGTTGTAGGTTTTATTTTATCATCCTTTTTTTGTGGCTTTTCAAATAACTTAGAACAAATTGTAACAGCTAGATTTCTTCAAGGTGCGTTTGCAGCACCTTTACCACCTTTAGCGCAAACGTTAATTTTAGGCGCTTTTCCTCTTTATCAAAGGAATTTAGCTATTGCTATATGGGGAATGGCCAATATATCTGGATTAGTTGTTGCTCCAATGATAGGGGGTTTTCTTGGAGAAATATTAGAATGGAGATGGATTTTTTATTGTCTCATGCCATTTGGGTTTATTGCAATAGCTTTAGTATATTTTACGGTACCTCTTCAAAATGACGGTCAAAAAAATCGTTTTGATTGGATTGGTTTTATCTCAATTTCTATTTGTCTAGGTTCACTTCAAATAATGTTTGATAGAGGTGAAAGAAATGGTTGGTTCGAAAGTAATGAGACAATTTTTCAACTGGGAACAGCATTATTGGCTTTTTACTTTTTTATAAGTCATAGCTTAACTTATAAAACACCATTTATTAATTTAAAGATTTTTAAAAATTGGAATTATAGTTTGGGTTTAATTCTAATTTTCTTTTTTGGGATGTTAAACTTTGTACCAATGATTATTTTTCCACCATTACTTCAAGAATTAAGAGGTTATCCTCAATCAATCATTGGTTTGCTAATAGGTGTAAGAGGATTAGGTGCTTTTGTAGGGTTCGCTTTAATGGCTTTTGCAAATAGATTAGATCCAAAAATATCATTATCTATTGCTTTTGCATTACAAGGATTTTCTGGGCTTTACATGGCTTCTTTTAATATAGATATGTTATTTTCTCAAATAGCTTGGGCAGGAATAATTCAAGGGATGGGAGTTGGTATGGCTTGGGTCCCTATAAGTGTTTTTGCCTTTTCAACCATAGATAAAAAATACTTTGGAGAAGCAACTGCTATGTACCACTTAGTAAGAAATGTGGCTTCAAGTTTATTTATTTCTATCACTGTAGCAGTTGTACTACATACAGGACAGTTAAACTTTGGAAACCTAAGTTCGTTTGTTACATTCTGGAATGAAGGATTAGTATTGAATTTTGCTAATGAGATGTTAAACGAGTTTGATACAATTACGATTGCAAATTTAACTAAAGAAGTAAGTAGACAAAGTCTAATGATTGGTTATATAAATTCATTTAAATTATTTGCAATTGTGAGTTTTTTAACAATTCCGTTTTTATTTTTAATTAGAAGGCAAAAATAATGAAAGACATAGTACTTTTTGATGGAGGAATGGGACAGGAGCTCGTAAAAAGAAATCTTTCAACAAATGACCCTATGTGGTCAGCTAGAGTTCTTTTAGATAACTTCGAATTAGTTAAAAAACTACATATTGAATTTATAAATGCAGGTAGTACCGTGATAACTACAAATTCATATTCTTGTACACCTCAGAGATTAAGAAGGTTTAATTTAGAACATGAATTTGAAAAACTACAAAATTTGGCTATTAAGGCAGCAAAAACTGCAATCATAGAAACCTCAACACATCGTTCAGTCAAAATTGCAGGATGTTTTTCGCCTCTTGGTGGAAGTTACTATAGCGATACTTCAATTACAGAAAATGAAATGTATGAAACTTATAGAGCAATAGGAGAAATACAAAAAGATCAGGTTGATTATTTTATAATTGAAACAATGTCATCAATTAATGAAGCTATTTGTGCTGTTGAGGCATTATCTAGTTTTAATAAAAAAATTATTCTTTGCTTTTGTTTGTTTGAGGGTGATGGAACAAAGTTATTTTCTGGTGAAGATTTAAAAAAAGCTTGTGATTCTATTGATAAAACAAAGATTTATGGCATATGTGTAAACTGTTCTCAAATTGAAGATATTCAAAAAGCTTTAAATATAATAAAAAGCTATGGGTGTCCATTTGGAGCATTACCTAATAATTTTAAATCAGTTAAACCTCTTAAACTTGGAATGTCAGTTGACAATCTTGAAAAAAGAAATGATATTTTTATTAATGACTTTATTAAAAATGCTGTTTCTTGGCTTGATAATGGTGCATCTATTTTAGGCGGATGCTGTGAAATTAGTTCAGAATTTATAGCCGGGATAAATCGGTATTTAAAAAAGAATAACTATAATAAAGTTTGAAAACTTTAATTAGGATATAATATGGAATTTAAAGGATCAAGTGAATATATTTCAACAGATGATTTATCTATTGCAGTAAATGCCGCAATTAATTTAGAAAAACCTTTGTTAGTAAAAGGTGAACCAGGTACAGGTAAAACTGAGTTAGCAAGACAAATTGCAAAAAGCTTAAAATTAGAAATAATAGAATGGAATATTAAGTCAACTACTAAAGCTCAACAGGGTTTGTATGAATACGACGCTGTTACAAGATTGAGGGATAGTCAATTATATAAAGATAAAATTGACAATGTTTCTAGATATATAAAAAAGGGTAAAATTTGGCAATCATTTGAAAGTAAACAAAGAGTTGTTTTATTAATAGATGAAATTGATAAAGCTGATATAGAGTTTCCAAATGATCTTTTACAAGAGTTAGACAAAATGGAATTTCATGTATATGAAACTGGTGAAACCATAAAAGCAAAAAAAAGACCTATTGTAATAATAACATCTAATAATGAAAAAGATTTACCTGAAGCATTTTTAAGAAGATGTTTTTTTCATTACATTAATTTTCCAGATGTTGAAACATTGAAAAAAATTGTTAATGTTCATTACCCTTCTATAAAGAAAAATTTACTCGATAACGCTTTAAAAGTTTTCTTTGAAGTCAGAGAAGTCAAAGGTTTGAAAAAGAAACCATCTACATCTGAAGCACTAGATTGGATTAAATTATTATTAATTGATGATATTGGTCCATTAGAATTAAAAAAAGATTCAAAAGATCTTTTACCAAAATTACATGGTGCACTTATTAAAAATGAACAAGATATTCATTTGTTTGAAAAATTAGTTTTCATGTCTAGAGGACAAGAATAAAATGTTTTTAGATTTTTTCTTGGATCTAAAAAAAGTAAAAATACCAGTGAGTTTAAATGAATATTTTAGTTTCTTAGAGGCCTTGAAGAAGGGATTATCCATTTTTGATTTAAACTCTTTTTATTATTTAGCGCGTTTAAGTTTAGTTAAAGATGAAAAACTAATAGATCGCTTTGATTTAATTTTTTCAAAATATTTTAATGGCTTAGATGATATTCAATTAGAAGACATTTTAAAACAGCTTAAAATTCCGCAACAATGGGTTGATAAATTAATTGAAAGAAATTTTTCTAAGGATGAAATTAATAAAATTCAATCCCTTGGTGGCCTTGATAAACTTATGGAAGAGTTAAAAAAGAGAATTGAAGAACAAAAGAAAAGACACCAAGGTGGAGGAAAATGGATAGGAACGTCTGGTACGTCACCATTTGGTGCTTATGGGTATAATCCAGAAGGTATAAGAATTGGTCAAAATGAAAGAAGACAGAGCAAAGCTGTAAAAGTGTGGGACAGAAGAGAATTTAGAGATTTTGACGATAAAAAAGAAATTGATACAAGAGGAATGCAAGTAGCATTAAAAAAATTAAGACAATGGTCAAGAAACAGTGGTAGTGAAGAATTAGATATACAAGATACCATATCTTACACTGCAAAAAACGGATTTTTAGATGTAATAACAAAACCCGAAAGAGAAAACACAATTAAAATTCTTTTATTTCTTGATGTTGGTGGATCAATGGACGAACATATTTATAAAGTTGAAAGTTTATTTTCAGCTGCAAGAAATTCTTTTAAGCAACTAAAATATTTTTATTTTCATAATTGTCTATATGAAGGTGTTTGGAAAAATAATTCAAGAAGGTGGTCAGAACAATTTGAAACTTTTGAAATTTTAAGAACATACGGTGATGATTATAAATGTATCTTTGTAGGAGATGCATCAATGAGCCCATATGAAATTATGATTCCTGGTGGTGGAAATGAACATTATAACGAAGAGGCTGGACATGTTTGGTTAGAGAGAGTTATTAATAAATGGAGTTCACATTTGTGGATAAATCCAACACCTAAAAAGTATTGGAATTATTCCCATTCAACTCAAATAATTCAACAAATCTTTAATAATAAAATGGTACCACTTACAATTGAAGGTCTTACAGAAGGAACAAAAATTTTATCAAGAAAATTTTGAATTATGACATTTAGAAATATGAAAGGATTCGATGGTCCATATGAAACTCCACTGATATCACCTGCAAAGAAAGTATTAAAATCATGGATTGACTATAATGGTCATATGAATGTTGCTTATTACACAATGGCAATCGATAAATCACTAGATTTTTTTTTAGAAGAGATACTAGGGATTGGAGAAACTCATGCAAAAAAAAATAATCAAGGCCCTTTTGTTGTGCAAGCTAATTTTACTTACTTAAATGAAATGAAATATAATGAAAAATTTTGTGTCAAATGCTCACTTGTTGATTTTGATCAAAAAAAAATGCATCTATTTCTTGAAATGGTTTCTTTGCGTAATAGTAAGATAATGGCTTTTTCAGAACAATTATTATTAAATGTTAATTTAAATAAAAGGAAATCAGAAAAATATCCTGAATGGGTTATAAATAGATTAAGACAATTAAAAAAAGATCATAGTGAAATTGAATTTCCAGAAAATATTGCTTCCTTAATAAAAATTGAAAATCCTATTATTTAGAATCTTTGACTGATAAATAAGTTGTAGAAATTAGTATGATTATACCACCAATTATAACATAAGTATCTAATTTTTCATTAAATATAATGATACCCGCAATTACAGACCAAACTAATTGTAGAAAAGTAAAAGGTTGAATGATAGTCATGCTAGTTGACTTAATAGCCATTGTCATAGTTAAGTGTCCAAGTGTTGCTATTACTGAAATTAAAATTAAAATTATAAATTGGTTAATATTCAATTCAACCCAATTTACAATTGCTAATGGTAAAAGAAAAAGTGTAGTAAATAATGACAAAAATCCTACTATTTCAAGAGAGGTTTTTAAATTTGCTAAATATTTTACCATGAGATAGGAAAAAGAAAAGACAAAGGAGGCAAGAAGCATTGATAATTGGCCAATTTTAATTTCTTGAAATCCTGGTCTTAAAATTATCATTGCTCCAAAAAAAGATAATACAATTGCAAAACCCCTAAAACCCTTTAAACTCTCATTAAAAAAAATTATTGCTCCAATGCAAACAAAAATAGGTGTTAAGTATCCTATTGCAGTTACTTCAGCAATTGTGATTACTGTCATAGAAAAAAACCAAAGACTTACACCTATCGCGTGAAAAAAACTTCTTAAAATAAATTTATTTACTAAATTTAATTCTATATTTCTAAAACTTTTTATTATTATTGGAATAAGAAATATTGTACCAAATAAATATCTTAAGAAAGCAGTTTGAGATGACGGTATTGTTTCTCCTAATATTTTTACAAATATTGTTACTCCAACGAAAAAAATAGTTGTGATTATCATCCAAAAAATACCAATTATAGGAGATTTGCTAGAAATTTTTTTTAACATGATTAACATGTTAAATGAATAACATCATAAAATACATTACTATAAATATTTAATTAGAAATTAGGATTTAACTCTTAGAAGATTTTTTTAACTTTAACTGTGATTTAGTCATTAAAACTATCCCATTATTTTTACTATTTAAATCACATAAATTAAAAACTTTATCAAAAATTTTATCTTTTTGTTTATCCTCTGCAACAATTGTTACAATAGCTGCTTCACCAAAAGCACCAAATTGTTTGTCTTCAAAAAGATCATCAGATCTACCTGCAGCATTGAGAATTTGTAAAACACCTGGTGTACTATTCATTTCTTCAAGNATTNTTTGACCATANTTTTTTTCAACAAGTGCTATTATTTCAACAGTCATAATTATCTCGTCATTTTACGTTATCAAGAACAGTCTCTGGAATATATGTCGCTACTTTATCTAGTTCAGACAAATACATAATTCCTTTTCCAGGTTTATCTAAATCACCAGCAAGATACATCGCTTCAAATACTATTTCAGCTTGTTCTTCTGATACTATAACCCTTATAATCTCTTTTTGTTCATCAATAGTAACGCCTAATAATCCTAACTTTTCTCTAATACCAGTTCCTCGTGCATAATTTATTGTGGCACCTTGAGCGCCACTATTTTTAGCAGCATCTAAAACTTTTTCAGCCGATCCCATTTCAACAATACACGTAATTAGGCATGCATTAGTTAGATAAGTTATGTTACGTTCACTCATTTTAAAGCTCCTTTTCGGTAACAAGGTTTGGATCAATTGAAGTTGAATCATCCTCGTTTTGTGAAAATTTATTTTTTATTTGTATAATTATTCCCATAGAAAGTACTGCTATAATTGGACAAATACTAGCCAATGATAAAATTCCAAAACCTTCAGTTGCTGACACAGCATTACCAAGTCCTAGACCCATTGCAAGTACTAAAGGTACTGTTACAGGNCCTGTAGTAACTCCAGCACTATCCCATCCTACATTTACAAATTCTTCAGAAGAAAAAAAAGTCAAAATTAAACCTATAGCGTATAACGGTAAAAGGATAGTAGCAAGGTCTATAGAAAAAATTAATTTAGCAATTCCTAAAGATATGCCTGTTGCTACTCCAATAGAAACACTGTACATAAGCATTGATTTTTTGAAAGCTCCATTTGTTAAATTTTGAACTGTTATACCAAGTGCATTTAAGGCTGGTTCTGCAAGTGTAGCTCCAAAACCTAGCAAAAAAGCAAATATGATAACAACAACAAAGCCAACAATTTCTGAATAAATTGGAGAAACATCGCTTATTGGTATACTCATAAAAGCAGCAGGTAAAATACTACCAGTTTGTGTTCCAATAGCACCTAAGCCGTAAGTTAATCCAACATTAAAAATACACATTCCTATTATAGATAAAACTAATCCGTATATTGTTATAAGTCTATTTGGCAAACTACTTCTCAAAATTATAAACAGTACAAACATTAAAAAAATGACTAATGGAAGTATTGCTCTAACGCCTAATATAATTTCAACAAAGGGAGTTTGATCCATTAATGATTTATCAGTAGTGACGATCGCAGGGACATTTTTTGCAGATTCTATAATTTGTTCAGGGGTAATTGAAAACGAGACAAATAGTGCTAAAATCAGAACAGCCATAATTGGAAACAAAGAAGCCATTGTCACAACACCAAAACCCGATAATGATGAATCTCCTTTTCCTGCCGCATTAGCTATCCCGATCCCAAGAGATAATACTAATGGAACAGTTACTGGACCTGTTGTTACGGCACCACAATCCCAGGCTAAACCCAATATTGATCTTAGATTTGGATCAAACCATGCAAAAATAGTTAAAACAATCACTGGTGCTATAGTTAAGTATATAAGAGGTTTTAATGACCAACCTTTAACAAATCTTATTGTTCCAATTATAGCTGCTAAACCAACACCCGCACCTACCATCAAAACAAGAGGAAGTGTCCAATTATTTAAAATTTCATAAAGATAAGGAGCTTTATTAACGTCAATTGAGGAACCAAAAGCTTGTAAAGCTCCAATAGCCGGTTCAGCAAATGTAACACCTACACCAAGTATTCCAATAATTACCAAAACAACAATCATACTAGCTTTTTTAGGCAAATTATCGCCAATTATTGTTCCAAATGGCATAAGACCAGTACTTAAACCTTCCATAAATACTGCTAGACCCAATATCACAGCTATTAAACCCCCAAGTAGTGCTAAGAAGTCTTGAACTGGATATTGTAAAACAAAAAATTGGAACAATACTAAGTATAATGCCAAAGGAATAACAGCTTTCATTTGATCATATATACGCGTAGAACAATATGGTTTGATAAGATTAAAAGCTTGTTGTCCTGATACTTTGATTTTTTGAGTATCAGAACCTTTTTTTGTTAATAAATTATAACTTATACTTTTATGTTTAAAATGTACGTTGTTAATATAATCTGAGTATTTCATAATCACTTTACAATAAATAAATTTAGCTCATTGTATTTGAATTTTAAAAAAATTCAACTTTAGAAATTTTTGACGTCACATTCCTTGATAGTTTGGGCCTCCACCACCTTGTGGAGATACCCAATTTATATTTTGAGTAGGGTCTTTTATATCACAAGTTTTACAATGAACGCAGTTTTGAGCATTTATTTGTAATTCTTTTTTATTGTTTTTTTCAACAATTTCATAAACACCTGCTGGGCAATATCGTGTCTCAGGATTATCAAATTGTTCTAAATTAACTCTAATTGGAACTGTTATATCTTTTAATTGAAGATGACATGGCTGGTTTTCTTCATGATTTGTTCCAGAAAATGATACATTAGTCAATCTATCAAAACTAATAACTCCATCTGGTTTTGGATAAATAATTGGTTCATAGTTCTTTTTATCTTGTAAAGCATTATGATCAGCATGCTCATGTTTTAGTGTCCAAGGTGCTTTACCTCTAAACAAATATGTATCAACAGCACTATATGCTAGAGCTTTCCAGAAACCCCACTTAAATGATGGCCTTATATTCCTTACAGAATAAAGTTCATCATAAAGCCAACTATTTTTGATATTAATTGAGAAATTTTTTAGTTCTTTTTCTTTTTCGAAATCTTCAAAGATAGTTTCTGCAGCAATGATTCCTGATTTAATTGCCAAATGCGTACCTTTAATTTTTGGCACATTTAAAAATCCAGCTTCACAACCAACTAGTAATCCTCCAGGAAAAGATAATTTTGGTAATGATTGTATTCCACCTTCATTTAAAGCTCTTGCACCATAACTGATCCTCCGGCCACCCTTTAAGTGTTTTAAAATATNAGGATGGTGTTTAAATTGTTGAAACTCTTCGTAGGGTGATAGATAAGGGTTTTTATAATCTAAACCAACAACAAAACCTATTGATATTAGATTTTTATCAAAATGATATAAAAAAGAACCACCATATGTATCATTTTTTAACGGCCAGCCAGTAGTATGAATGATTTCACCTTCATTATGTTGACTAGCATCAACTTCCCAAAGCTCTTTGATACCAATTGCATAAGTTTGATCTTGATTGTCTTTATTCAAATCAAATTTACTCATCAAAATTTTTCCTAAATGACCTCTGCACCCTTCAGAAAATATAGTTTGTTTTGCAATAAGCTCTATTCCAGGTTCATAATTTGGACCTTGAGTTCCATCCTTTAAAATACCCATATCGTTAGTAGCTACTCCTGACACGCTGCCATCTTTATTGAATAAAATCTCACTTGCAGCAAATCCAGGATAAATTTCAACGCCAAGGTTTTCAGCATATTGTCCTAACCAAGAACATAATTTTCCAAGACTTATTATATAGTTTCCATGATTATTCATTTGAGGTGGTGTTGGCAATTTATATGATTTATCTTCTGTAAGAAAAAGGAAACTATCTTTTTTTGCTTTTGTCTTTAAGGGAATATCTGTTTCTTGCCAATTAGGTATGAGTTCTGAAATACTTTTTGTTTCAATTACTGCACCTGAAAGAATGTGTGATCCAATTTCAGAACCTTTTTCAAGAATACAAACTGATATATCTTTATTTTGTTCTTTACCTAATTTTTTTAGTTTAATAGCTGTAGCNAGTCCTGATGGGCCTCCACCTATTATAACTACATCATATTCCATCTTTTCTCTGTCACTCATGCATATACCTAAAAATGTTGAAATTTATTATATAAACTATTATTAATATATAAAATTTAAATTTCAATGGTACTAATTTAATTATAGAGAGTTTTATGGACCCATTTATCGGAACTATTCTTTTAGCAATTTATCCAATTGTTTTAGTTGGCGCTTTAATACTTTTTTCAAAATTTTCAAAGAACCCAGATTAAATATCAATAATTATCTATGCATTTAAAAAATGCTTCAAAAGGCATTTTTATACAAACATGTCTACTTTTTATATCTTGAATTGGTGTAAATATTTTTAATTCTTCAGGAAGCTGCTCTGGGAATGCTATATTCTTATCTAAAAGCCAATTATTAAATTGAACCATAAAATCATGAATTGGAAATTTTTTTTTTGAATAATAATCAACAAGCAAACCTGCGGAAGCTTCACATAAAGCACAACCCCTAACTTTAGCAGAAATATCTTGTATCTGATTATTTTTTAAATTAATCCTTACATTAACTACGTCTCCNCAAAGTGAATTTTTTATTTCCTTTGAAATATTAAAATCTTTAATTTCTATGCTTTTTTTATTANTAGAAGCTAAATCTAATATTTTTTTATGATAGATAGATAAATCGTTCAATTTTGATTTAACAGTAGCCAAACAACTGACCCTNTAGAAATTGCATAAAAAATATAAATTAGAACATGAGCATTATTATAAATGTTTTCTTTCGGAACACCTATTGGTAACTTCTTTTTATTCATTTTTTCCCTCTTCAATTTTTGTAGTTCCATCTACAATCTTTACAAAATTATCAAAGAATTTTCCAGCTAATTTTTTTGAAGTAGAGTCAATTAACCTTGAACCTAATTGTGCTAATTTCCCNCCTATTTGTGCTTCAACTGAATATTTTAAAATTGTTGTTTCATNCTTTTCTTCTAAATTAATATTAGCACTACCTTTAGCAAACCCAGCAGCGCCACCTTTCCCATTTCCTGAGATAGTATAACCTTTATANACTCTAATATTTGAAAGTTTCACCTCTCCTTTGAATTTTGCTGACACGGGTCCTATTTTGATGGTAACGGTAGCTTTAAATTCATTATCACTATCTTTTGTAAGTTCAGTACATCCTGGGATAGAGTTTTTTAATACAATAGGATCATTTAAATTATTCCATACATTCTTAACATTTGTTGGTAAAATATATTCTCCATCCATTTTCATTTAGAAATCTCCTATGAAAAACTCAGTTTACTTGTAAAATAATAAGAATAAAGAGAATTACTCCAAATATTTGAAGTATAATTTGAGTGTCAAAACCTGCTTCTCTATCAATAATTTTGTCTTCAANCATAATGTCATTAAAGTAGGTCTTAAATGTATTAAAATTTCTTAAAAAACTTAAATTAAACTTATCACTGAGCGCTCTCATTCCTGAAATTAAATGTAACATTACTGATGGGAACATTCTTCTGTAAAACCAATCACTATTNAGTACAGTTGAATTTAGCTCAGGTGGATAAATTTTAAAATGCCATAAACAAATGAATGCAAAAGCTGCAAATGTTAAAAGTTGNAATTGGGATAAAACATGACTGAAGTCATATGGCTGATAGTCTATGGAATAAGGCAGAATTTGNTAAAAAAACGATGGAAAAATNCCTATTAAAATACATAAAACAGAACCTATTCCCATTGCTATAATCATATTTAAAGGTGCTTCTTTTGGTTTATGTCCAGAATCATGTGCAAAAAAAGCAAAGAAGGGGATTTTTATTCCAGAGTGATGTAAAACTCCAGCGGAAGCAAATAATAACATAAAATAAATAAATGAAAGACCCTCATAGCCTAATGAGGACATTATGAGTGACTTTGCAACAAATCCACTAAAAAGAGGGAATGCAGATATTGAAATTGCACCAATGATTGAACAAATTGCTGTAATAGGCATGAACTTAAAAAGCCCNCCTAATTCTGATGCCTTACAAGTTCCAACTCTATACAAAACAGCGCCCATACTCATAAATAAAAGTCCTTTATAAATTATGTGAGCAAATGCGTGAGCTACAGCACCATTAATAGCTAATTCTGAACCAATACCAACTGCAACGACCATAAANCCAAGTTGGTTATTAAGACTGTAGGCTAAAACTCTTCTAAGGTCATTTTCTATAACTGCAAAGAATATTGGAAAAAAAGTCATTAATACACCAATATAAATTAATATTTCAGTTCCTGCGAATGATCTCGCTAGCGCATAAATGGCAAGTTTAGTAGTAAATGAAGAAAGAGCAACAGTTCCTACTTCACTTGCTTCAGGGTATGTATCCTGAAGCCAACCATTAAGAAATGGAAAAGCAGCTTTTATTCCAAAGGCTAAAAATATTAGTAAACCTGAAGTGTTATCTATAGACATTGAATCAAAAAGAGCATTTCCATTTGAATGTAAGAACATTACTGCTCCAGCTAATAAAAACATGCCCGAACCTACTTGAATTACGATATATCTAAATGCGGCTTNATAAGCCCTTTTCGAATTGCTACCTATAATTAAAAATACTGAGGTGAAAGCCGTAGCTTCCCACCAAAAGAATAATGTAAAAAGATCTCCAGCATGAAGTGCACAGATTGCAGCTCCAGCATAACTGATGACAGCTGTNCTTTCTTTCCAATCATTTTTATGCATTCCATAAATGATAGTAATAAATGCAGCTATATGAAAAACGATAGCAAATGGAAGAGTCAAGTTGTCAGAATGATATATGATGAAATCATAATTTAGGACATTAAGAATTAAATGTGTTCCGAATCCATTTAATAATGAAAAAGCTGAAACAATAACTAAAAAAATCATGTAAATTTGTCTAGTCATATATGGAATGAAGGGGATTAAAAAAGCCCCTACGAACATAACTAAACCAGGAGGCAGAGAATTAATCATAATAATCCTCATCTCTCATAAATACAGAACGTAAAGCCACACCAATTTTAAAAATGACAATACATGAAATATAACCAAATAGAGCTGGAAAAAATAAAAACTCTTCTATCTTAAACTCACCATGTCTGTGTCCTACAAATTCTAAAAGTAATAATAAAATACAAATAAATAATACAATAGAATTTATCTTACCAAAGTTTTTTATTAGTTTTGAAAAAATCATGATTAATTTCCTAATATTGAATTAGTTATTTGTTTTAATGGTTCTATATAAATGAATAACATAATTGTTAATATTGCTGCAAAAAAAGTTGGATATACAGCTAAAGGATGTTTTGTTACTTGNACGTTGTTTTTTTTGTTTTTGAAAAAAGCTTTAGCTGGCACTTCTAANAAATAGTAAACGTTTAGAAGAGTAGAAACACAAAGAACTAAAATAACATAAAAATATTGCTTATCTACAGATCCTAGCATTAAATAAAATTTACTCCAAGATCCTCCCATGGGTGGAACACCTATTATNGATAAAGATCCAATAAAAAAAGCTATAAACGTTAATGGCATGGATTTACCAAGCCCATCTAAATCAGAAATTTTTGATAATTGAGTTGAAATGTATATAGACCCAGCAGCAAAAAATAGTGTTATTTTTCCAACTGCGTGCATTACAATGTGAAGAGCGGCTCCTTGAACAGCAATGTTAGTAGCTATTGCACCTCCTAAAACTATATATGATAATTGGCTTATTGTTGAATATGCCAATCGAGCTTTTAAATCGTTTTTTGTAATTGCAATACAACTTGATAATAAAAGAGTTATACTTGATAACCAAATCAGCCAAACCGATCCTTGAGTTTCTGTTAGAAAATCAATTCCAAATACATAAGTAATTATGACTAACATAGAAAAAACACCAGCTTTTACGACAGCTACAGCATGTAACAAAGCTGATACAGGGGTTGGAGCTACCATTGCTGCAGGTAGCCATTTATGAAATGGCATCAAAGCAGCTTTACCTATCCCAAAAGCAAATAAAGCCAATAATAAAGGCACATACTCTTTTGAGATATATCCTTTTAGGACACCATTAGGCGCAAAATCTAGGCTTCCAGTTAGAACCCAAACAATAATAATTGCTGGTAGTAAAAACACGACTGAAGTTCCAACTAAAATACCCATATAAATTCTTCCAGCACTTTTAGCTTTTTCATCTTGTTTATGAGCTACGAGTGGATAAGTTGAAAATGTTAAAACTTCATAAAAAATAAATAAGGTTAAGAGATTCCCAGAGTAAGCAATACAAATTGCTGCAAAAATTGCTATTGAATAAAAAGCAAAAAATCTTGTTTGATTTTTCTCTTTATTACCTCTCATATAGCCAATTGTGTAAATAGAGGCTAAAATCCACAATCCAGAAGCAACAAGTCCAAAAATTACGCCCAATCCTGTAATTTTAAAAGAAATAGATAAAGTTTCATTAATTTCAAAAAAGGTAAAACTTAAAATTTCTCCATTCAAGTGCAACGATGCAACATTTAAAGAACTATAAAAAGTTATAACTCCACCAATTGGACCCAAAATGTCTCTCAAATTTTGTTTTGACGCAAGCAAAGGAGTTGCAAAAAACGCTAAAAGTGGGGTTAAAATAGAAATATATAGATAAATTTCATTCGACATTATTTTATTCCATTTATTAGAGCATCTGCTGCATTAAAACTGTTATCTATTATTATTCCAGCATCAATTCCAAAATAAACATTTAAAAAAGTTATTATTAAAAGGGGAATGTATATTTCAGGTAATTCTTTTACTTTTTCATGGCTATCATTTTTCTTTCCATACCAAAGCCCTTCAATAAGTTTCCATATGTAAATTAAAGATAAAATTGAACTAATTAAAATTATAAAAGTTAGCCATAGACCTTCACTTATATAGGCTGCCTTCAATAAATAAAGCTTTGAAATAAAACCAACTGTCANGGGTAANCCTGCTAAACTTAAAGCACAAATTACAAATGCAAAAAAAGTAATTGGAACTTGTCGCCCTACACCTGATATTGAATTTACATCAATTCTTTTAAAAGTATAAAAGCCCATAGCCACAATAGACATAAATAGGCCTGCTTTTATTAACGCATGATTAATTAAATGTATAAATCCTGAAGCGATTCCTGAGCTTGTTGCTAAAGATATCCCCAAAACAATATAGCCAATTTGAGCAACAGAAGAATGAGCTAAAAGCTTTTTCACATCTTTTTCAAAGATAGCCATAATTGTTCCTGCAAACATAGCTAAAATTGAAAGATATAATAAAATGTATCTTAAGCTCTCAAATGAATAAATTTCATATGTTGATCCAAAAATTGTGTAAGAAATTCTTGCAAGAATATATATTGATACTTTTGTTGCTGTTGCAGCTAGTAAGACTGAGACTGGAGAAGGGGCATACGCATAAGCATTTGGTAACCAAATATGCAATGGAAAAACTGCGGCTTTTACCATTATTCCTAGCATCATGAATGCAAATGCAACTATGACTGAATTATTAACACCTAACGATGGAAGTCTATTAGCTAAGTCACTCATATTAAGTGTACCTGTTACTCCATACAACAAACCAACTCCAATAACATAGAATGTAGCACCGACAGCTCCTAAAATTAAATAGTTATAGCCTGCAACTAAAGCTTTTCGATCCATCTTAGATCCCATTGCGACGAGAGCAACTGCGGAAAGAGATGAAATTTCTAGAAAAACAAATAAGTTAAAAGCATCAGCTGTTGTTACAAGTCCCATAAGACCTGAAATTGCTAAAAGCCAAAGACTATATGTTTTAGAAATTAAAGTTTCATCAATTTCATTCGTAAAAAAATTATGTGCAAATAAAGTAGAAATTAAACCAATTACAGATATTATCATAATTGGAATAATGCTAATTCTGTCTATTATATACTCAATCCCTAACGGAGGAGGCCAATTTCCTAAATGATAAGATATTAAGTTTTTATCCGAAATTTCAAAACAAAGAAGAATTGAAAAAATCATTGTAAGTAATGATGCTAAAACAGAAATACCCCATGCTAGTCTATTATTCGACAATACTGCAACTATTAGTGAAAACATCAAAGGTGTGACAACTATAAGTATTGGTAAATTTTTGATTATGAAAGACATAATTTTATTTTTTATCTTCTAAGTATTTTTCATGATATTCCACTAAATCTGATGCTGAAATTTCATCTTCATTTATTGTTCCATAAGCTTTGTTAATTCTAACTGTCAAGGCAAGTCCAAGAGCCGTAGTTGCAACTCCAACAACAATGGCTGTCAGTATAAGAACATGTGGAAGTGGGTTAGAATATATTTCATTTAAATTATTTGTTAAGATTGGTGCTGTTCCACCGGCAATTTTGCCAAATGTTATGTATAATAAAAAAACGGATGTTTGAAAAATAGCAAGACCAACAATCTTCTTCAGGAGACTCTTTTTTGAAATAACGATGTAAAGGCCTATCATCATCAAGATAAAAACTATCCAATAATTCCATACCCCAAATATTTGATCAATCATTTTTTNTCTTTCTAAAATTAAAATTAGCGAATGAATAAAATAAGCATATCATTACATTACATACAGTTAGTCCTACACCAAATTCAACTAGAAGAATTCCAATATGCTGACCAGATTCCTTGGTAGAGCCTAAAACATCATAGCTTAAATATGGATCACCTAATATCAAACCTACGATACCCACAAAACCATATAAAAAAGCGCCTAAAGCCATTAGAAAAAAATTTAATTTTGGAGGCATTATTTTTTGACAATCTTTAATACTAAATACAATTGCATATAAAATAAATGCGGCAGCAACTATGACACCAGCTTGAAATCCTCCTCCTGGGCCAAAATCTCCATGAAATTGAACATAAAGACCAAATAAGATGATTGGTGTAAATAATACCTTAGTACAAACTTTTAAAATTATATTATCCATTTAACTTTTTTTACCTTTTTTTGAAGATGGAGAAGATTTATTTTTTTTCGAGGTATTGTTATGTAGTAAAACTAGAACAGCAATTCCAGCTGTATAAATTACAACAGTTTCACCGAAAGTGTCATAACCACGATAACTTGCTAAAATAGATGTAACTACATTTGGTATGCCTATATGGTTTCTTGATCCCTCAATAAANTCCTNTGCAAGATGAGTTTGAACTGGATTGTCAATTTGACCAACTAAAGGTAAATCATAACTNGCCCAAATAAGTAATCCAGCCACAATAATGCAAGTACTTAATGCATAAATATTTTTAATATTAAATTTTTCTTCNTTTTCTTCTTTTGGAAGATAACTTAATGCTGCTAAAAATAAAATTGTAGAAATNCCNGCACCAACTGATGCTTCAGTGAAAGCCACGTCTACTGCATCAAGGCTAACAAACATTAATGCTGCTACAAGTGAATATGTTCCAGCCAGCAAAATTGTAGATATAACTTTACGAGTGTTTATAACAAAAATAGCAATTACCAACATAAGGGAAACAAGAAAAGCATTTATAATTATTTCTGTAATCATAATGTTTTGCCTTTTGTTTTTCCAGTTGGATTAAGGCCTTTCTTTCTTGCTAAATTNGCTGTTGCATGTCCAGTTATAGGACTTGTAAAAAATATGAATATACCAATAAAAACCAGTTTTGCAGTAATTAATGAAAACCCACNTTGTAATATCATTCCAAAAATAATGAAGGATNCACCNGCAGTGTCTATCATTCCTGCAGCGTGAATTCTNGAAAAAACATCAGGTAATCTTAACAATCCAATAGAACCAATTAAAATAAAAAAACCACCAATCATAAAAGAAATAATGGATGCTATGTTAATTAATGTATCAATCATCAATCTCTCCAAGTGTTCCTTTATCAAAAAGTTTTAGAATTGCAACGGTNCCTATAAAATTTATAAGTGCATATACTATTGATATATCNATAAATTCAGGTCTACCCATAAAAAAACCATGAATTGANATNCCTAAGACAATAATTGTACCAATACTATTNGCAGCTAAAANTCTGTCNTACATTGTTNTACCNGCNACGAGNCGAACTAAAATNANTATAAAACAAACAAAAAGAGCGATTAAAACGGCTATAAACATTATTTACCTTTTTCCAACCACTTTACCATTTTATCCATTTCTGAACTCCTGACATCTTCTCCAAAACCACTAGAAAGCGCATGAACTTCAAAGACATTGTCTTTAATCTGCGTAGTAACAGTTCCAGGAGTAAGCGTAATTGAATTAGCATAAGTCACTTTACCTTCATTTGTATCTTGTGAAGCTTTTACAGTAAATAGCTCTGGTTCCTCTGATTTCATAATTATAACTTTAGCTGTCTGAATATTCGATTTTAAAATTTCTTTGATTAACCAAAGTGTGTACTGAATTAATCGAGGAAAAAAATAAATGGGGATGGTTTCATTATCAAGAAATCCACCTTTAATTGTTAGATAAACACATAAAAGACATGACACTACACCTAAAGATAAAATTAAGGGAGTATAATATCCTGACATTAAAAGCCAGAAACCAAACAACAAGAAAAATAATGTAAAACTCTTAATATTGATCATAAAGGAATTATATAATCACGGTTTTATAAATAATTCAATATCCTGCTTTTCTTTAATAATGTTTTTATCAAGTAAAAAATCTTGAAAAATTTTATAAGCCTCTAAATCATAGGCGTTTGGCCGTAATGCAAATCTTCTAACAGTATCTTTGTAAGCTCGTTTGTTTAACTCATCATTCAAACCTTTTTTATATCTTGAAAAATCTAGCCATGTTTTGTCTGGATCATTAACTATATTTATCGTCGCCTTTTGAACTGCATTAAGAAATTTTTTGAACTTTATTTTTTTTCTATCTTTTTTATTAATTATATAAATTAATTCTTCGTAATGAGGAACACCGTGTTCTTCGGGATAAAATGCTTTACCTGGACGTTTAACTATATCCATTTGATTAAGTTCAAAATTTCTAAATGCACCTATAACTGCATCTACTTTTTTCGAAATTAAGGAAGGTGATAAAGAAAAATTAATATTAATTAATTCGACATCTGACAGTTTTAAATCATATTTTTCAAACATACCTGATAATAAGGCATCCTCAAAACCACCAACAGAAAAACCAATTTTTTTATTTTTCAAATCTTTGATAGATTTAATTGGACCATCTTTTAAAACCACTAAACTATTTAAAGGTGTACTAACTAGAGATCCTAATCTAATTATTGGAAGGTTTTGATCAATTTGCAAATGAAATTGAGGTTGATAAGAAATTGCTATATCTATTTTACCGGCAGCAACTTGTTTTGGCGGATCATTAGGGTCGGCTGGTTCTATAATTTTGACTTTTAAATCTTCATCATTAAAGTATCCATACTTATCTGCTAATATTATTGGTGCATGATCGGGATTAATAAACCAGTCTAGTCCCAAAACTATGTTTTTCTCAGAACTAAATGCAATTGATGAATATAAAAATATATTAAATAAAAATGTAAAAAATAATCGCATTGTCTCTCCCTCCGCTAGCATTATCTAGATCAGGTTATAGGGTATATCTCAGCAAAAAAGCACCCCTGTTAGGGTTTTTTTATTACATATTGCGAATTAATTGTAAACTAAATTATTTATGGAAATTTTCCTTAAATTATCTATTGTAAGGGTCACTTAACCTAATGATATCATCTTCTCCAAAATATGTTCCTAATTGTACTTCTATAACAATAAGAGTTTTTTTAGTATCATTTCCAAGAGAATGATGAGCTCCAAGAGGTATATCAATTGATTCACCTTTTTGTAAAATTATATTTTTGTTATTAAGGTTTACACTTGCTTCTCCTTCAATAACTACCCAATGTTCAGAACGTTTTTTATGGTATTGAAGAGACAAACATTGCCCTGGGTTTACCGTCAATTTTTTTACTTTACAAATTTTAGAATCTAAGATGTTTTCAAACTTCCCCCATGGACGATTTTCAAAAGTATGTTCACTAGCACTTGAATGTCCAATTTTTCTTACTTCTTCTAAAACATCTTTAACTTTTTCTTCATATCCTTTTTTTATTACCAATGTAGCATCGTCATCATTAATTATAATCAAATCCTCTAAGCCAATACCAGCTACAACTCTATCATTTGAATAAATAAATGTATTTTTGCTATCTAATAAAAAATTTTTATTATTTTTATTTTGATTGTTGGAAATATATTTTGACAATTCACCCCAATTACCTAAATC
>NZIY01000035.1 GCA_002691795.1 SAR116 cluster bacterium | reverse complement strand
ATTTTTTTTTCTATTAACTTTCTTATTTTTTTTTCTAAACTCCCATGATGTACAGCTATTTTTAAGTTAGATTTATTCTCAAGCCACAAATTGTGAAAAATTAATTCAGCTTGTGCTCTAGTGTTAACAAAAATTATACTCATTTCTGCTTTTTCAATTTTTTTATATAATGCTTTGATGGAGTAAGTTGCCATGTGACCTGACCAAGGTATTCTGTTGTCAGAAGTTAAAATCTCTACACTTGGTTTGTTTATAGAGGGAATATCAATAATTTTTTTTTGTTTATTTTGAGATAAGAAATTTAAAACGTTTTCTTTATCTTTAATGGTAGCTGATAACCCAATTTTAATATAATTCAAAGATAATTTATTTAATCTTGCTATATTGAGTGATAAAAGGTCGCCTCTTTTAGAATTTATTAATGTATGAATTTCATCAATTATTAAAAATTTAATATTTTTAAAATAATCTTCAGCATTTTCATCTGACATCAACAAAGCAAATGACTCTGGTGTCGTCATAAGCATTTGAGGTGGAAATATTTTTTGCCTTCTTTTTTTAGAGTAAGGGGTATCGCTAGTTCTCGTCTCCACAGAAATATTTAAAGATTGGTCATTTATAGGCTGAATTAAATTTCTTTGTACATCAACAGTAAGTGCTTTTAGCGGTGAAATATAAAGAGTATGTAGAAAATTTTTTTTATATTTATTTTCAATCAAATCTGTAATTGCAGGCAGAAATCCAGCAAGAGTTTTCCCACCTCCAGTTGGTGCTACAAGTAATATGTCACATCCTTTTTTAACCTCTACAAGTGTATCAATTTGATGTTTATGATAACTCCAACCATTTTTATTCAACCACTTAGTAATAGGATGAGACTTTAATTTTGGTATCATAATGATATATAAAAAATATGGATTGGGTTAATAAACATTTACAAATAGAACCAATAAATACATCTATTGATCCAATTTTTCCAGTTGAAAATGCAATTATAACTCATGCTCATGCTGATCATGCAAAACCTGGACATAAGAATGTTCTAGCAACAAAACATACAATAGAGATTATGAAAATTAGATATGGTGAAAATTGCGCAAATAATTTTCAAGAATTATCTTTTAATTCTCCATTGAATATTAATGGAGTAAAAGTTACTTTTTTTCCAGCTGGACATATATTAGGTAGTACTCAAGTTTTACTCGAATATAAAAAAGATAAAATAAATTTTACTGGCGATTTTAAAATAACCAAAGATGATACATGTGAAAACTTTAGACCTGTCAATTGCGATACATTAGTAACTGAAGCAACATTTGGTCTACCTATATTTCAACATCCAGATCCAGAATTTGAAATAAATAAATTAATTGAATCAATAAAAAACTTTCCAAATCGCCCACATCTAATAGGTGTTTATGCACTTGGTAAAGCTCAACGTTTAATTAAATTATTAAGAAATAAAGGTTATGATGAAACTATTTTCATTCATGGAGCATTAGAGAAAATTTGTAATTATTATATTCAATCTGGAATAAATTTAGGAAATTTGTCAAAAGCTCTTATTAAAGGTGAAAAAAAAGATTTTAATGGAAAGATAATCTTGGCACCACCTTCAGCTCTAAAATCAACTTGGTCAAGAAGATTTATAGACCCTATATTGTCTCACGCTTCTGGATGGATGTCAGTAAAACAAAGAGCCAAACAGAGTTTAGTTGAATTACCTTTATTAATATCAGATCATGCTGATTGGAATGAATTGATATCGAATATAAATAATAGTTTAGCAAAAAATATTTTAGTAACACATGGTCGAGAAGAAGCTTTAGTACACTGGTGTAAAAAAAGAGGCTTAAAAGCGTCTGCATTATCTATTCAAGGTAGAGATGATAGCGGAGAAGAAATTTGAGAGAGTTTAGCCAATTAATTAATCAATTAATTCTTACTAGATCAAGAAACAGAAAAATTGAGTTATTAAACCATTATTTTAGAAATACAAAAAATCCCGACAGAGGATTGGCATTAGCAATTTTAACAGGAAATTTGAAAATTAAAAATATTTCCATTTCAAAAATCAAAGAAATGATTAAAGAAGAAGTTGATCCTGAATTGTTTGATTTATCATATGATTATGTTGGCGATCTTGCTGAAACAATCGCTTTAATTTGGCCTTATAATCAAAAAGGGTTAGTACCAAAATTAAGCTTTATTATAGATGAACTAGAAAGTTCAAGTTCTACAAATATAACCAGATTAATAAAAAAATATCTTTCAATTTTTTCAGAAAATGAGAGATGGGCACTTATTAAACTTTTATCTGGAGGTCTAAGAATTGGTGTTTCAACTAGGTTAACAAAACTCTCATTAATTCATAATACTGATATTAAAATCTCAGAGATCGAGAAGATTTGGAACGGATTAGAACCTCCTTACCTTGAATTATTTAAATGGATTTTTGAAAAGGGTGTCAAACCTAAGATAGTAGTTGAAAAAATATTTCATCCGTTAATGCTAGCACACCCAGTTGAAGAAAAAGATTTTAACAAGTTAAACCCAGAGGAATTTTTAGCAGAATGGAAGTGGGATGGAATAAGAGTGCAATTAGTTTTATTCAATTCAAAAATCAGAATTTTCTCTCGAACTGGGGATGATATTTCACACACTTTTCCAGAAATTCAGAATATTGAAAATGACTTAGTTGTTTTAGATGGAGAACTTTTGGTAGGAAACGGTTTTACACCGTTTAAATTTAACAAATTACAACAAAGATTGAATAGAAAAAAAGTATCAAAAAATCATTTAGAAAACTTTCCGGCTTTTGTAAAACTCTATGATATTTTATTTTTTAAGAATAGAGATTTAAGAAGCTTAGGTTTTACTGAAAGACGAAGAATTTTATTAAATTGGCATAATAAAGTTCAAAATAAATTTTTTGACCTTTCAGAAATTTTTGAATTTAAAACATGGGAAGAACTCATAAATATTAAGTCAAAAAAATTAAATAAAAGTGAACACGAAGGTTTAATGATTAAAAGAAAAAATAGTGTTTATATTTCAGGGAGACCAAAAGGTCATTGGTATAAATGGAAAAATGATCCTTTAGTTGTAGATGCTGTTATGATGTATGCTCAAAGAGGACATGGTAAAAGAAGCTCATATTATTCAGATTTTACTTTTGGTCTTTGGGATAAAGATACTATAGTTCCGATTTGCAAAGCATATTTTGGCTTTAATAATGAAGAATTGGATATCTTAGATAAGTTTGTTAGGAATAATACTATTAAAAAGTATGGTCCTGTTAGAGAAGTTGAAAAAAAATTTGTAGTTGAAATAGCATTTGATTCTCTAGATTTTAGTAAAAGACATAAGTCTGGGGTAGCACTCCGTTTTCCAAGGATAAAACGTTTGAGACAGGATAAACCAACAAATGAAGTTATAAATATAGAATTATTTAAAAAAAAATTTATACATTATTAACAAGTGAAATTTATTGTTGCTTGACTCTCTTGAGTTTACTTTGAATAGTACTATTAATATATATTAATCTCAGGAGGAATTAATGATTAATAAAAAAACACTTTTGAGCGTTGGATCTGGTTTAACTATCCTTGCAGGTTTAGTTGCCTTTACAACTGCTCCAAGTTTTGCTGCTAAAAAGCCTGCTATTGAAGTTGTGACTCATGCTGGTGCTGGCGGTGGTACAGATGTTAACTCAAGAATGATGATGTTAAGATCAAGAAGAACTTTGAAACAAGATATGGTTGTTGTTAATAAAAGAGGTGGCGGTGGAGCTGCTGCAATGAATTACTTTATGACAAGGCCTGCAGACGGAAATACAATTCTAACTTTTACAGTTGGTCATGCTATAACAATGGCAATGGGTAAAACTAAATTAAAAGTTAGTGATATGGCTCCAATAGCAAGAGGTACTAATGACCCTCAAATTCTTATGGTTAATTGTAAAAAAAGTCCTTATAAAACACCTGAAGACTTTGTTGCTGGAATGAAAAAAGGAGACAAAATCACGTTTGGTGGAACTCACACAGGAACTATCGATCATATAACAGTTTATATGTGGGCTAAGAGATTAGGTCAAAAAATGCCAAAATATATCCCTTATAAGGGGGGTGGAGAACTAGCTACTAGATTAGTTGCTGGAGAAGTTGACGTAGGAACACTTAATTTGTCTGAAGCAGCTGCACCAGTAGAAGCTGGTGATATTTGTCCGTTAGTTATCTTAGCAGAAAATGGAATGGCACCTATTCCAAAAGCTAAAACAGCTAAATCTCTCGGTATAGATTTAGTTCTTTCAACAACTAGAGGATTTGTTACTCATGCTGGTGTTGATAAAGCTAGAGTTTCAGCACTTGAAAAAGGAATGGCAAAAGCTATGAAACATTCAATGTATCAGGCTTATTTAGCAAATTCTGGACTTGATAATACTTCACCTCAACCTTCAGGACCATGGGCTAAGCAAATTGCATTTATGGTTGGTGAATTTGGACCAGCTCTTAAAGAAATGGGCTTAATGAAGTAAATAAAAAGGTAGTGCCCTCTGCTACATCAGAGGGCATGTCTTTCAAATTATGTCTAATAAATTTTATACAATCCCATTATTTCTAACAATTTTTTCAATTATAATAATTGGAATATCAATGCAGTTAGACACCTCGCCAGAGATGATTGTAGGTGATAGCATGCAAGCAAGATCCTTTCCAATATTTTTAATGGTTTTAAATCTTATTTTAATATCTGTTTTAACTTTTCAGTATAAAAANAATAAACAAGATCTAATTAAATTAGAAAAATTTCCAACTTGGGGTAGCATGGGATTATTTTTAATATTCTATTTACTAACAGTTTACACAGATATGTTTATTGGAATCTTTGTTGTAATGTTGTTGATGGGTTTATTATGGGGTGAAAAAAGAATTTGGGTTTCTTTTTTAACAGCAACCCTCACGCCTTTATTTATATTTTTATTATTTGATTTCGTTTTAAAAATAAGATTTCCAAGGGGAATTCTTATGAATATGTATTATGGTTAGAATTTTGGTTTTGTATTATGTTTGAACAAGCAATAATGGCAATGGCATCAGTTGCAACTGATCCATATTTACTTTTTTTGATTTTTGCAACAACTGTATTAGGAGTTATTATTGGAGTTTTNCCTGGTTTAGGAGCAACTACTGGTGCTGCTTTACTACTACCTTTTACANTAACAATGGATCCTGTGCATGCTATTGCNGTTCTTGCNACAATATATGTNTCGGCTACTTTTGCAGGCTCAATAACTGCAATATTAATAAATACACCTGGAACATCAGCTGCTGCCGCTACTACTTTTGATGGTTATCCTCTTGCACAAAAAGGTGAAGCAGGAAGAGCTTTAGGTGTAGCTGTAATTTCAAGTACAGTCGGTGGTGTATTTTCTGTAATAATCTTATGCTTTGCTGCACCTTTGCTAGCAAGAGTAGCATATGAATTTCGTTCTCCAGAATATTTTGCTTTAACAGTTTTTGGATTGTCAATGCTAGCAAGTATTAGTGCTGGAGGTGCAGTAAAAAATTTGATTGGTGGAATCTTTGGAGTTTGGTTATCAACAATTGGAGCTGAAAGAGTAACAGGGATTGAAAGATTTATGTTTGGCAATTACGAACTCTACGAAGGTCTCCATTTTGTTCCGATATTTATTGGTCTCTTTGCAATATCAGAACTCTTAGTTCAGTCAAAAACTGTAAACAAAATTGTTAATACTGTGAGTATGAAAGCAGTGAAATTGCCAACAAAAGAAGATTATAAAAGAATTTGGAAAACAATTTTAAGATCCTGTGGAATTGGAACTTTCATTGGCGTGCTGCCCGCAGAAGGCGCAACTGTAGCATCAATGATTGGATATTCTGAAGCAAGAAGATGGTCTAAAAATAAAGAAGAATTTGGCAAAGGTTCCGTTGAAGGAATAGCTGGTGCTGAAGCTGCTAATAATGCAGCAACTGGTGGTGCGATGGTGCCTACCATGGTTTTAGGAATCCCAGGAAGTGGTACCACAGCAATTATATTAGTTGGCTTAATGGTACATGGATTAAGACCAGGCGTATATCTATTTACAGAACAAGTTGAAAAAGTTTATCAAATCTTTGGTTCAATGTTTTTTGCTAACATTATGTTTATGCTTATGGGACTTTATGCTGCAAAGTTTTTTGCTAGAGTTTCACTAGTTCCTACAGCTATATTGTGGCCAATTGTTTTTGGGCTTTCTGTTATAGGTGCATATGCTTTTCAAGGTCAACTTTTAGATGTATGGCTTGCATTAATATTTGGGGTAATTGGTTTCTTTGCACGCAGACATGGTTTCTCAGTAGCTCCAATTGCTGTAGGCTTAATTCTTGGTGAAATGGTTGAAACAAATTTACAACATTCTCTAAAAATGTTTGATGGCGCTTGGTGGATGATTTTTGCTCAACCTCTTGCACTTATGTTTTTAATATTTGCATTTTTAGGATTATGTGGTCCATATCTATATTCATTAATTATAAAGAGAAAGTAAAATCATAATTTAAAAATCCATTCATTATTAGATATATTGAAATAATTGTTAAAATTGAATTAAGAAAAATCTTAAAGTATTTTTGACCAAATTTTATTAATACTTTTTTCCCGATGTATGTACCTATAAACCCTGTAATTATCATCAAAAAAATAATGTAAAAATAATCTGAAAAACTAAATCCCATAAATCCAAAAACCAAAACTTTTACTGCATGTTGCATTGACATTAAAGCAGCATGAGTTGCCGTATGGCTGAGAGGATTTAAATTCATTGTCTTAACCATACTAGCTATAAAAGGTCCAGTAGCACCAAAAAACATAGTTAAAAAACTTGAAAAAACTCCACCAAAAAAAATGTATTTTGATTTAATTTCAGGTATCTTTCCATAAACTGTCCACAAAATAAAAGTGCCTACTATTAACTGAATAAACCAAGCTGGAAACTGTATGAAAGTATAACCTCCAAATAAACTTCCAATAATAGTACCGAGAAAAAAAGGTAGAATTGGATTTTTATAAATATCTTTAATCATAAGAAGCATTCTTCCAAAATTTGAAGCAATCTGAACAGAGCCATGGACAGGAAGTAAAGCTATTGGATTTAAAAAAATTGCTAATAGTCCTAAAAAAACTGCCCCACCTCCTATGCCAAAAGCTGCTGAAATAAAAGAAGTGAACATACTTGAAAATATAAGAAATATTATACTAAAGTTTGATAACTCTTCTGGAAAAGTTATAAATTGAAATTCCATTTAAACTTTACTTTTCTGTAAAGGGTGGAGGTATAAAATATCTCGGTAATTCACCAATGCTATTTATGTCTATCTCTAACAATATTGGGCCAGATAAGTTAAAAGCTTTTTTCAAACTATTTTCAAATTCACTTGAGGATTTTACAATTAAATATTTCATTTTCACAGTATCTGCAAGCTCTTTAAAATTTGGGACTTGCAGGTCCGCAAAATTTTTTCTTCCTCCATATAAACTATCTTGAATATGTTTTATAACTCCATATCCTTTGTCATTCATTACCATAAATACAACGTTACTATTAACTTCTACAGCAGTCCATAAATCAGGCAAATTAAGCATAAAACCTCCATCTCCACACATTGCAATAGATTTAACATCATCTTTAGCAAGTGAGGCTCCTATGGCCAAAGCCATTCCTGGACCAATTCCAGCTCCTACAGGGTAAATATTTTCACTAGCATCATAATACCATGCAAATGGAACCACTGATGCCATTAATAGGCCATTCAATAGTACCAATGTTCCAATTACATATGTAAT
>NZIY01000034.1 GCA_002691795.1 SAR116 cluster bacterium | reverse complement strand
ACCTTCTTGCGGATTAGGCAAATCATGAATTAAATCAAAAGCTCCTGCAATATCAAATTTATCATCAGGACCTCCTTCGTCGGCATCCCAAACTTGAAAGGAAGTATTAGTCATAACATCGCTAGCTTTAGCATTAATTCTTGCTTCTTCAATGTTTGGCTTAAATTTATCAAAACCGAAGAAAGTAGAGTTTTTAAACCTTTTTGCTAATTCAACAGCAGACCTACCAGTACCACAACCAAAATCAGCAAACTTTACACCTTTATCAAGTTGTTCTTTTATGTCTGGCACTTGATCTATCCACTCCGGAACAAGAAATGATCTATATCTAGAACAACCTGTAAGGTCTAAACCTTTCCAAAATTCACTATTATATTCCTCAAATTTTATACCACCACCATTTTTAAATGAACTTATTAAGTTTTCGTAAGGTAGCATCATATTATTAATTACTTTGAAAAAACCTTTGAAAGAGTTTTTTCCACCTTCACTAATAAATAACTCAGTATAATGATCGTTAATTGATGCTTTTCGGGTTTTTCTATCAAAATCAATGTAACCAGTTTTTGAAATTCCATAAAGCCATTCTCTGACATATCTTTCGTTATATTTTTTTCTAAATGCTATTTCCTTACTTGAAGAGGGGCCATTAATTGATAAATCTTCAAAAAGACCTAAATCAACGCCTATGGAACATAACCTAAAGGATATTGTTCTTGAGATGTCATTTAAGATTTCTTTTTTACAATCATCAATATTTTTTTTCATAACAATTATTATTAGATAATAAATTTATTTGTAAACAAAATGATTTAATTTTATTTTAAAAGATAAAAAAAAATCAAAAATAAATTAAATTGTAGACTGAATAATGATTAGTTTATAAAATATAACTAAATTAGATGATTAAAATGGAATAACGAGTAGGTTCTCTCATCTTAAATAAAACATTATTTAATTTTTATTAAAAACAGCAACTGCTCTAATTGGACTGCCAGTCCCTCCTCTAATTCTTAAAGGTAGACCTATAAATTTAAACCTTCCTTTTCCTATTAATTTATCTAGGTTTGCTAAACCTTCAATATGTGTAAAACCCATATCTCTACAAACATTATGAACTTCAAAATTATTTTTCCCAGGGGTTCCTGGGCTGACAGCCTCAACGCCAAAACTTGTTATACCTTTGTTTCCAAGCCACTCTGCAGATTCTTTAGTTAAGCCAGGAAAATCAGTTAAAAATTTATCCGTTCCATACGTTCTGTCATAATGAGCCATGTATAATAAAACTGTATCTTTAGGTCTTATTTCTAAATTATCTCGACTCAGTGCATTTTCTAAATCTTTAATAGATATATTTGATTTTAAGGGTTTATGTGATAAATCAAGACAGATTCCATCTGTATAAAAATTTTCAAGTGACATTTGATCTATTGATTGAGCATTAGGGTTTGGATCGAAATGGTTAAATGCATCTACATGCGTTCCTGTATGCTCCCCCAAAGACATATACATAGATGCGCAAGAAAATTTTACCCCTTCAGCTTCTCTGATTGTCTTATGTGTTTGATAATCTGATAAGATCATAGGTGGATGATTTGGAAGCGTTGGACATTTTTGATAAATATCTACTGATAAATCAATTAAAGTTTCATTCAATTTGTTCTCCATTAGAAATTGCTATAAAGTTATAATAGTAAAGGAATTATAATGAAAAAGCTAAAAATTGCTGGTTATCAAGGTGATGAATCTGTTCATACTAGATCAGTTAAATTTTTTATCGATAAAGTGTCTGATTATTTCAATATATCATTTGAGCAAGACATTACTGAGAAAGGTCAAAAAGCAGCATCATTAATTGAGATGACAATGAATAATGAAATTCAAATGTCATATCTATGGTCAAGCTACTATGAAAAATATATACCTGAAATTAAACTATTAGATTTACCTTTCTATTTTAAAAATAAAAATGAAGTTAAGAATTTAATTAATAATAGCTTACAACCATATGTTTCAATTGAATTAATTAAAAAAAATAACTTAAAACTTCTTGGCTTTTGGGATAATGGATCAAGACATATTAGCACAAATAAAAATATTATTAAAAATCAAGAATCTTGTAAAAATTTAAAAATAAGAACTACCCCAAGCCCACTTCATATAGATGTCTTTAATGAATTAGGATTTATATCAACTCCACTTGATGTAAGAGATTTTAAAATTGCCCTAAAAAATGATGATATTGATGCACAAGAAAATCCATTAACAAACTATTGGAATTTTGGTGTTCAACATAAACAAAAATATCTAACTCTATCATCTCATTTGTTTGGATTTTGTTTTTTTGTAATAAATGGCACTTTTTTTAATGAACTTTCCAATGATGAAAAAAAAATAATTAATAAGGCATCAGAAGACACAATAGTCTTTCAATTTAAATTAGCTGAAGAAGATGATAAAAAATTAATAGATTTAATTAAAAAAGAAAAAGTTCAAATTTACGAACTAACTCAACATGAAAGAGAAAAACTTTTAAATAAAGTTAAACATTTTCATGATGAGTTCTTTACAAAATATCCCAATATGAAATTTTAGAAATATGCTTCTCCGGATTTGATAGTTGGTTTCCAATCACAGTCACCAAAAGGCCCATCGCCTTTATTGCTAACATAAGCTATTCTTTTATCATTGGTTATGCCCTCTACTAATGCACGTTGTAACCAATCCATTATATAATGGTGACAATCTAACTTACCTAGATTTGGTATGCCCCAAAGAGGGTGAAATTGATCTTCAATAACCCATAATTCTTTTTTGCAAGTTAAGTCCTCATAAACTTCAACAGCATCTTCTAAGGGACATAGTGGATCAAACTCCCCTGTGGCAAGTAATGTTGGACATTTTACCTTATCTGCATACCCTTTTACTGTCATTTTCTCAGCCATTTCATCAAACTCATCCTCATTATCCATCCCCGCCATGTACATAAACATTTGCTTAAATCTTGGTGAAGAAACAGAGAAAATAGTATTATTAGGATTAAATGTTGCAACTCCACTTGCAAGTGCCGCTGGCCTATTATCGTAACTTGCTAATCTTAATGACCAATAACTTCCCATACTTACTCCATAGATACCGATTTTATCGGAATCTACCTCTTCTCTTTTTTCTAAATAATCAATTACAGCCGCTCCAGCTCTTTCATAATTGTCTGCTACAGCCCTAATTTTTTGAATATTTGAATTACCTTGCCCAGGTCCATCCATAGAAATAACATGCATACCTCTATTTACGCCTAGACTATTCATAACTCTTGGAAAATATTCTTTAGTTTGATCCATGCCTGGAACATATATAACACATGGAGCCTTTCTTCTATCTGGCAAGAGATGTAACAAACAAGATATTGTTTTTCCATCATCAAATGGCACCTCAACNCTTTCAATTGGGTATGGCGCTAATGCACTTCTTCTGTCTACCATTTCTTTAAGTTTATTAGTTAAATATATTTTAACTGGGTTATCATCAAAATATATCGGGTGTTGTGCCATTCTATATGATTCTACAGCATGATCATAATGTTCTAATGCTGTCATCTTGAAACCATTTTTTTCAGCAGTTTTAGCTAATGCTTCGTCATGTTCAGCTTTTTTACGCCACATTTTAGGAAGCATTCTATAGTTATGAGCTCTTGTAGGTGTTTCAGGGTCATCTCTTTCAAAGTTTTGCACCCTTCCTCTCATGTTGAGAGCTAAATCTAACATCCATTGCTGATTATCTCTTTTCGTTCTCATAATGACCTCCTATTTAAAATTAATATTTATCTTTGGTTCTAAAGCTTCACATAATGTAGCATGGAGATAGCAAGTTCTTTCTGACATATCTATTAACTTTTCATTATGTTTATCGCTTGCAGTACCATTCATGTAGAGATGAGTGTCCAAAGGCAACATCTTTAAAGTACCATCTGAATTTTCTTCAAAAGATGCGTACTGAGACATTCTCAATCCTTCTATTGAAAATTTTTGATGATGTATGTATCTATGCGTTTGAGTTAAAAAGCAAAAAGAAATAGCTGCCCCCATTACGTTAACTGGAGAAGGTGCAATGACACCATCGATATCACTACTTATAACAAAATGCGTCATACCAGGAAGGCCAAGAACCGTATCAACCTCAATAATTTTACTATTCAAANTGGTAGAACTTTTACCCACAATTGTTCTAATTATTTTATTAAATTTTGGGTTTTCTGCATTGCCATTTTCAACTNTTGGGACATTGTAGCCATCTACAGGTTGAACTGTTCCGGCTGACAATTCTCCTGTCTTAACTATCATTCTATCTGAATAATTTTCAATTTTAGATGGTGAAGGTTCAACCTTATATTCTTGATAAGGGTCTTCAGCATCTTTTTTTGGACTTTCATTTAAATTTGATAAATCTTTTCTTCGTCCATTTGCATAGAGTGCAAAAGTATTTTTTAGTGGAGTTCTTAATCCAGCTAACACTGGTGACATTTTTGATGCCTTTGAAATTAAATTTTTNATATCATCATGATTTTCAGATGTTTCAATATCTAAATTTATAGTTGTGGGCTCAGCATGCCCTTTACCATCACCTTTAACGAATGATCCAGTTAAGTAATAAGAGTTCAATACTTCACAATCAATATTGTCGATTTTTAAAGAATTCGCTGCAGCTTGTTTCATAACGGTGCCAACAATATCTCCATGAATTGAAGCATTAAAAAAACCTAAAGGGAAAGGTGCTAAATCAGTACCGTTTAAATGTTTTCCTTCATCAGAGGTAAGCCTGAAAGAAGTTGAATTTATATCACCTTCATAACCAATTGTTTCTTTTTGAAGAATATCCATCTGCCTAGTATGAGATGTAAATGTTTTATTTAGACTTTTGGAATTATCTTGTCCCTTTTTTATTAAAAAACCTAAAGGATATCCATTTTTACTAATATCTTCGTATTTCATTATATCTCCTTGTTTTTATTTTAAAAATTTAAAGTCAACACCTTCATCAGCTTGTGTAACTTCTTCCATGTAAAGTTTATTATAACCTCTTCTTTTAATCTGGTTATCAGATAATACGGAGATTCTGTTATTCATTTCAACTTCTGAAATAAGAAGATCAATCTTTCTATTAGGAACATCCAATTTTATTAGATCACCATTTTGAACAATTGCAAGTGGTCCTTTTTCATATGATTCTGGAGTAACATGGAGAACAATAGTGCCTGATGCTGTCCCACTCATTCTTCCATCTGAAATCCTAACCATATCTTTTACACCTTGCTTAGCTAGTTTTTTTGGAATTGGTATCAAGCCAGCTTCTGGCATACCTGGCCCACCCTTAGGGCCTATACTTTTTAATACTAACACATCATCTTTTGATACTTCCAACTCTTCAGAATCTACTCTATTAGCTAAGTCCTCTAAATTGTCAAAAACTACAGCTTTACCCTCATGAACAAGCAAATCAGGTGATGCTGCAGATTGCTTAATAATAGCACATCCTGGTGCTAATGTTCCATTTAACACAGCAATGCTACCTCCTTTAAAAACCGGGTTATCTTTTGTTGTAATTACATACTGTTTCCATTTAGAAGCTTTTTGTATTTCTTCACCTAGAGAATTTCCATTAACTAATTTAGCATCTAAATGTAGAAAATCTTTTAATTCATTAAATATTCTTATTGAACCGCCAGCTTTATACAAATCCTCCATGTAACCTACACCTGAGGGTTTTAAATCAACAATCATAGGTAGATTATGAGTGAGCTTATCAAATTGTCTTAAGTCAATATTTATACCTAATCGACCAGCCATAGCTGTAAGGTGAACCACACCATTTGTGGATCCACCAATTGCAGACAAAACGGTTAAGGCATTCATAAAACTTTTTTCATTTAAAAATTTAGAAGGGTTTAGATTTTCATTAGCAATTTTAACCGATATCTCCCCTGTCTTTTCAGCAATACGTTTTCTGTCTGCTGATACAGCAGGTGCACAAGCACTATTAGGTATCATCAACCCTAAAGCTTCAGTTGTAATGGCCATTGTACTCGCAGTGCCCATTACACCACAAGTTCCTACCGTTGGTACTAATTGATTATTTACTTCATCTATATCATTTTCATTCAAATCTTCTGCTCTATAACTCGCCCAAAATCTTCTACAATCAGTACATGCCCCTACTCTTTCACCCCTAAATGATCCAGTAAGCATTGGTCCTGTAACAAGTTGAATTATGGGAACATCAGCACTAATGCCACCCATTACTTGTGCTGGGACAGTTTTATCACATCCTCCAATAAGAATGCATGCATCCATTGGCTGAGCTCTTAACATTTCTTCAGTATCCATAGACATAAGATTTCTTAAGTACATTGATGTTGGATTGGCAAATGACTCATGAATTGTAATTGTTGGAAACTCTAATGGTATTGCTCCATTAGCAAGAATGCCGGCTTTAGCACTTTTAATCAAGTCTGGAACATTACCATGACAAGGGTTATAATCACTAAATGTATTAGTAATACCAATAATCTTTTTACCTAACATATCATCGGAATAGCCAAGACCTTTTATAAATGCTTTTCTTAAAAAGATCGAAAATCCTGTATCACCATAATTAGTTAAGTTTTTTTTCATGCCAGTTTTATTATTTGGCATTTTAACCCCTTCCAACAAATGGCATATTTGTTGCCATAATTGTCATGTTTAAAATATTAGTTCCTTCTGGCAAATTTGCAATATAAGCAACTGCTTTACCACAATCTTCAGCTTCAAAAACTGGTTCTACCATGACTTCACCATTAGCTTGAGGTACACCAGTTTTAAAACGTGACCCAATAGCAGTATCAGCATTTCCAATATCTAATTGAGAACATGAGATTTTAAAATTTCTTCCATCCAATGCGATGGATTTAGTTAGACCATTTATAGCATGTTTTGTAGCTGTATAAGCAATAGTGTCAGGCCTTGGTGAGTGTGCTGATACAGAACCATTGTTAACTATTCTACCCCCTTGTGGAGATTGAATTTTCATTAACTTTATAGCTTGCTGTGAACAAAGAAAGGATCCAGTTAAATTCACATCAACAGTTTTTCTCCAATCTTCTTCTTTTAAATCTTCAATAGGAACTCTAGGTGCCCCCATCCCTGCATTATTAAAAAGTAAATCTATTCTGCCATGATCAGATTTGATTTTATCAAATAAAGCAATGACTTGAGAGCCAACTGTAATATCGGTTTTAATAGGAATGATTTTATGATTATTATTTGTTGCAAGTGATGAAGTTTTTATTAATTCTTCATCACGCCTTCCAATAACATAAACAGTAAAATCAATTTTGTTTAATTCTAATGCGGCGGAACGTCCTATACCTGTACCACCACCTGTTACTAGAGCAACTCTCATTAATTAATCCTTAAAAGGAATAAAATTTTTCAGGATTGGTAACCATGATTTTCTCCCTCATAGTATCGTCAGTTACCCATTCACCAAATGCGTCAACTAAATCCCCATCATTAGGATTAACCTCATACTTATTTGGATGTGGCCAGTCTGTGCCCCACATAATGTTATCTGAATTTGCTTCTATTAAAGCTCTTGCCATTGGCATAACATCATCATATGGAGGAAGATCAGTTTCACTAACTCTATTTGCTCCAGAAATTTTTATCCATGTGTTGCCATCACGTACTAAGTCCAATAAAGTTTTAAATCCCTCAGAGTTAATTCCATTTGTTGCAGGTTGATAAGCGAAATGAGCAATTGAAATTGGAACTGATGATTTTTTAAAAACAGGTGCTAACTCCACTATATCTTTTCCTGGAAAAAGATATTCTACATGCCAACCTAAACTTTTTATTCTTGCCTCAAGTGTTGGTATCTCATCCAAACCTATCGGCATACCACCAATATTGTCCATGTTCAATCTAACACCTTTAATACCTTGTTTATCTAGATCTTCTAGAAAATTATCTGAAACATCCATCTTAATTGCACAAACACCTCTAGCTCTACCTGGTATTTCATCATTCATAACCTTCATTCCTTTTAATATTGCAGCGTTATCGACTCCATAAGGTGAAGGTTGTGTGTAAACCACTCTACTCACTCCAAGTTGAGAATGTAAATGTTTTAAATCATCGAGTGTTGAATCTGGAGGATTATAGCCTCTTCCTTCAAAAAGTGGGTATTGGCTTTCAAATATATGCACATGTGTATCAATTGAACCTATTGGCAACTGTATGCTTGGAACTTTTGGGTTTCTATCTGGAGCTATACAGTCTCTAATCGTTGTCATTTGCAATCCTCCTTAAACAAATTTCATAAAATATTAATAGAATTTAGCTCAAAGTTAAAATGATAAATTTAAATAATTTAAATCATTTTATTTGATTTATGTATTGAGTTATAGATTTTATTAATTTTTATTACTTAATTAAGTAATTTCTAATTATTTATTTAATCTAACTCTGGCATATAGTTAATAAATTAAAATTTTTTAAAATAACCAATTGTAAACAATTTTATTATAAGTATTATTTCAATAAGAATAGCAGAGATTATTATTTTAAAATCAACTAAACATTTAAAAAACTTAACTGTAAGTGAACATTTAGCAAGTTTATATGACAAGGTTCGTAATCAAACTTTAAAATTATCAGAGCCCCTTAATGAAGCAGACCAGTGTATTCAATCAATGCCTGATGCAAGTCCAACTAAATGGCATTTAGCACATACCACATGGTTTTTTGAAACGTTTATTCTTAAACAATTTGTAAGAAATTATAAAGAGTTTCACACTGACTTTAATTTCTTATTTAATTCTTATTACAATAAAATAGGTCAACGTCATGCTAGGACTGAAAGAGGTATGATAACCCGCCCTTCATCAACTGAGGTATACGAATATAGAGTTTATGTTGATAATAAAATGAAAGATTACTTTAAATCTAAGCCAACATCTGATGTGCTAAAGTTAATAGAGCTTGGAATAAATCACGAGCAACAACATCAAGAACTTTTAATAACAGACATTAAACACGCTCTTTCAAGAAACCCATTGTATCCAGCTTACCAAGAATATTTGACGGAAAAGAGATCAAATACAAGTGAAACGGGTTGGGCACATCATCCTGGAGGTCTTGTTGAAATTGGATATTCTGGAAAAGAATTTATTTTTGACGCTGAAGGTCCAAGACATAAAGTTTGGTTAGAACCATTTTATTTAGCAAAACATCCAGTCTCAAATCGTGAGTACATGAATTTTATTGAAGATGGTGGTTATAAAAAGGCAGAGTTTTGGTTGTCTGATGGTTGGGCATTATGTCAGAAAGAGAATTGGAAAGCTCCAATGTATTGGCATAAAAATGATGATGGTACTTGGTATTATTATACAATGAGTGGTTTAGTTCCAGTAAAACTAAATGCACCAGTTTGCCATGTCAGTTATTATGAAGCTGATGCCTTTGCTCGATGGTCAAATGCTAGATTGCCTAGAGAGTCGGAGTGGGAAATTATTGCTAAATCATTAGATATTGAAGGACATTTTGCTGATACTAATATATTTGACCCACAACCTTCTACAAAAGATGGAGTTACACAAATTTATGGGGATGTATGGGAATGGACACAAAGTTCGTTTAGCGCTTATCCAGGATATCAAATAGCTGAAGGTGCAGTGGGTGAATATAATGGTAAGTTTATGTCTGGGCAAATGGTTTTACGGGGTGGTTCTTGTGCGACACCTCAAGAGCATATTAGAGATTCTTATCGAAACTTTTTTCCTCCGTATGCACGATGGCAATTTTCAGGAATTCGTTTAGCTAAAGATAAATTCTCTTCTATTTCTAGTCTCCACGCTAATGACAATAATAACAAAGATATATTTTTTAATGATATCATTTCAGGATTAAGCTCAATCCCAAAACATATATCATCAAAATATCTTTATGACTCTGAAGGCGCACAACTATTCGAAAAAATTTGTAAACTTGAGGTTTATTACCCTACAAAAACTGAAATAGGTATTCTTAAAAATAATTCTGCTGAAATCGCAAAATCTCTTGGCCCGAACATAACACTTATTGAATATGGCTCTGGAGCTCTTGAGAAAATACGTATACTACTCGACTCATTGATTGATCCAATTTCACTTTGTGCAATAGACATCTCTGAAGCACAGTTAAAAAAATCTGCTAGAATTATACGTGATTCATACCCCAATCTTGAAGTTTTAACAGTTGCTGCTGATTTCACTAAAGCATTTAAAATGCCAAAATCACAACGTGATATAAAGTCTAAAATAGTGTTTTTTCCAGGCTCAACTATTGGTAATTTTGAGCCAGAAGATGCTAGAACATTTTTACAAAGTATTTGTAAAACAGTCGGTAAAAATGGAAAATTATTAATAGGTGTTGATTTAAAAAAAGATTATGAACGCCTTCTTAAAGCATATGATGACGATGATGGTATCACAGAAGCTTTCAATAAAAATCTTCTAATTCGAATAAATCAAGAGTTAGGCGCCGGTTTCAATCCAAATTTATTTCGTCATACTGTTCGTTTTAACACTTTCAAGGGCAGAATAGAAATGCATCTTGAAAGTTGTATTGATCAGTCTATAAATATTGGTAAAGAAAAATTTTTCTTTGCAGCTGGAGAAACAATCCATACGGAAAATTCATATAAATATCATATTCATGAATTTATAGAATTGGCTGCATTATCTGGTTTAGATAAAATTTCAACATGGACAGACAATGATAATCTCTTTGCAGTCATTTTATTTAAAGTGAAGTAATTAGATAATTAATCATTTTATTTTATGTATATATTGAGTTATCAATTTTAATAATTTTAGTTATTTAAATTTATAATTTAAAAAAAATAATAAAAAGCATTAATTTATAATCATGTATGATTTGTTACTATTGCCAGACTTTACCCATCTGCAATTTTTTTTAACTTGCTTGGTTGCATTTGGTGGTGGATTGATAAGAGGTTATACAGGTTTTGCTGGTGCGCTTTTGCTACTTCCTGGGTTTGTTCTTATTATGGGACCATTGCCAGCATTAAATGTCGTGATCATTTCAGGTATGGTCGGACAATTAATAATCCTTCCTAATGCAATCAAAAGGGCACAAAAAAATGTCGTATTATCTTATGGAGGTGGAATATTTTTAGGAGTCTATCTTGGTTTGTATTTTTTATTTCAAAGAGATGTACCTGATATAACCTTTTTTATGGGTATATTTATAATATTAGCAACATTAATCTTAGTTTCTGGTTGGAAATACAAAGGACCGATAAATAATTATACTTCAGGTTCGTTTGGAACTGGAATTGGTTTTTTTGCTGGTTTCTTTGGGGTACCAACAGGACCTTTAACTGGTCTTTTTTTCTTATCCTTAAAAGAGGACATAAAAATTATACAAGCAAATATTCAATGTATTGTAATTTTAACGGTTTTTGCATTTTTTACTTATTTTTATTTTATTGAAGGATTTCGATCTGACTATTTATTATTAGGACTAATTATGTCAATTCCTCTGGCAATTGGTTTAAAAACTGGTCAATATTTATTTACCTTTTTGCCAGAGCAAGTATTTAGACCTATAACATATATATGCCTTATATCGTTAGGCGCATCCTTATGTTTTAATGCTTATAAATAGGAATAGATGTGAAAGAGATTATAAAAACAGATAAAATAGATCATATTGGAATTGTAGTGCCAAATATTGAAAAAGCACTGGAACATTATAAGAATGTTTTTAACAAAATTGGAAGTAAACCTATAATATCAGAAACACAAAATGTAAAAATATCATTTATAAAGTTTTCAAATATCACATTAGAACTGATAGAACCAATAAGTGAAAAAAGTCCTATATCAAACTTTCTTAAAAAAAATCCTTTAGGTGGCATGCATCATATCGGATTAGAAGTAGATGATTTAAACAATACATATTCTGATGCTAAAAACAATGATCTAGAACCCTTATCAAAACCAGTGAAAGGCTATCATGGTAGAGATTTATTTTTTTTACATCCAAAAAAAATGATGAACACATTATTTGAAATCTTATCTAAAAATTAAAGGAGAAAAAAAATGAGAACTGATTTTAAAGAAATATTATTTGAAATTAAAGAAAATGCAGCATGGATTACTATAAATCGTCCTGAAGTAAGAAATGCATTTCGAGAGCAAACACTTGATGAAATGAGAGAAGCGGTACTTCAAACCAAAGAAGATGTAACCATTTCTTGTATAGTTTTCACAGGTGCTGGCGATGAAGCATTTTCAGCTGGTGGAGATTTCTATGCAATGAAAAGATTAAACTGGTCTAATGCTTCTCATTGGAATGATAGAATGTTAGGATTAGCAATGGCTATTAGAGGCGTTTCTATTCCTGTAATAGCAATGGTAAATGGCTGGTGTATGGGAGGTGGCCATGAACTAGCATTGTGGTGTGATATGGTCATTGCTTCTGAAAATGCTACACTAGGTCAAACTGGAGCAAGAGTTGGTGCCTGCCCTACAGTTGGTGCAACACAATACCTGCCGAGAATTGTAGGCGAAAGAATAGCTAGAGAAATGATATTTTTATGCAGAACCTTTAAAGGTCAAGAAGCAGTTGATGTTGGTTTGATCAACAAATGTGTTCCTCAAGATCAACTGTATGATGAAACCATGAAGTGGGTTAAACAAATAAATAGTTACAGTGGTCAAACTATAAGGCAAACTAAAAAGTCATTAAATGCTGAATCTGATGAATTGTACGCTTCATGGCAACACGGAATGGAATTACTTGCACATGTGTGGGGATCAGAAGAATCTCTTGAAGGAATGCATGCATTTATTGAAAAAAGAAAACCTAACTTTTTTAAATTTAGAGAAAAAAATGCAAATATTGTTAAAGAATATTTAGATGGTTTAGAAAAGGATGAGAATGTCAAACCTAAAGGATAATAATGAGTAAAGTTTATCCATTAACAGGCATAAGGGTCTTAGATTTAACTAGAATTCTTGCAGGACCCTTATGTACTCAGTATTTAGGTGATTTAGGTGCTGAAATAATTAAAATTGAAAACCCCAAGGGTGGTGATGATACCCGAGCTTGGGGCCCTCCATTTTTAGGAACTGAGTCAGCCTATTATCTCGGCATTAATAGAAACAAAAAAAGTATCTGTTTAGATATAAAAACAAAAGAAGGTTTTAAAATATTAAAAGACCTTATTAAAAAATCAGATGTAGTTATAGATAATTTCAAACCAGGTTTTTGGAATAAAATTGGTCTACCTGATAACTGGTTTAATAAAAATGTTAAAAATGTAGTTAGAACTTCTATTTCTGGATACGGAGTAAAGGGACCTCAGGGAGGATTGCCTGGGTATGATTTTTTAATGCAAGCAGAATCAGGCTTAATGAAAATTACTGGAGAAGTTAATGGTGAACCCATGAAATTAGGAGTAGCTATCGTAGATATTGTAACTGGATTAAATGCAGTAATATCAGTACTTTCTGGTCTTTTATTAAACAAAAAAGTTAAAAATAAAAATATATTAACTGAAGTTAATTTATACAACTCTGGAATTTTTTTACTCGCTAATGTTGCCTCTAATACACTAGTTTCTAATAAAGATGCCGAAAGATATGCAAATGGTCATCCTAACATAGTTCCGTATAATTTATTTAAAAGTAAAAATGGTGAGTTAGCAATAAGTGTTGGAAATGATAATCAATTTAAAGTTTTTACAAAACTATTAAAAAAACCAGAATGGGCTACAGACAAAAGATTTACTAAAAATGCGGATAGGGTGAAAAACAGAACATTAATTGAAAAAATGATTAATAAAGAATTATGTAAAAAAAATAGAAGCTATTGGTATAATCTATTCTTAAAAAATAATATACCATCAGCTATTGTAAGAGGCGTTAAAGAAGCATTACATCATCCTCAAACAAAAGATAATGATATGACTTTAAACTTAGATAAGGAAAACACAAAAAGTCTAGAGACGTTAAATAGTCCAATCCAAATTAATAACCAGAGAGGATTATCCAAACCTAAATACCCTCCTACTCTTGGAGAAGATACTAAAAAAGTTTTAAAAAATATTCTTAACTTTAATGATGGTGAAATAAAAAAATTAATTTCACTAAATGTTATTAAATAATTTAAGGAAATATATATGTTTACAATGACTAAGGATATTTTAATAAAAAAAGTAAATATTTATACATTAAAAATTCCTTTAAATAAACCTATCAAAATGGCTGGAATAATAGTTGATAGTGCTGAAAATCTTTTTGTAAAAATAATAAGTCAAAATGATACTTATGGATGGGGAGAAGCTTCTTCAGCTCCAACAATGACAGGAGAATTCTCACAAGGAATGTTTTCTGCTGCTTTATTTTTGAAAAATTTTTTAATCAATAAATCTTTAACATCATTAAATGATCTGGATATTTTAAAAAAATCTCCACTTTATGAAAACAAAGGGACTAAATCAGCATTCGAGATAGCTCTATTAGATCTAATAGCAAAAGAAAATAATATTCCATTATTTCAATTGTTCTCCTCTCAATCAAAGAGACATTCAATACCAATTATTAAAATGGTTGCAGGAAAAACTATTTC